>JADZFI010000096.1 GCA_020850025.1 Saprospiraceae bacterium | reverse complement strand
GTCAGAAGGTGGCGTGTAGTCTCCTTCTGTTTGAATAGCCGTGGAGTCGCCGTCCATTCCCATGCCGGAAGTCATGGAGCTGTCGCCGGCCATACCTTTGAACATATCCATCATACCTTTCATTTCACTCATGTCGAGTGTCATTTTATAGGAGCCGGAGCCATTGTTTCTGAAGGTGGCTTCTTCAATAATGTGAAGACAACCGGTAAGTGCAGTCATGCTGATAGCAAGCACTGCGAGAAAAAGATTTTTCAAATTTTTCATTGAATGTTAAAATTGGAAAGAATATCCGGGAAGCTGATCCCGATTCAAACTTGATTGTTGCTGATTACTTAAAACGAACCACAAGTTCGTCTGGTTTTTTGACTGATTTCTTTTTTTCTTCCATGGGCATTTCCATGATGGTTAGAAAATGCCGGTCGCTGCTGATTTCAGCGCCTTTTAAGTTGCACTTTTTGATTTTCTGATCCGGAAAATGATACACCGTTTTGAACTCCAGATCCCTGAACATCATTTTAAACATACCTTGCACCGCATTCTTATCTTTATCTTCTTCTCCTTCCTTATCCATCACCTCCATCAGAAAATCGCTGAAATTGGAGGATCCATAACGGCGCTTTAATTTTTTTCCACTCATCGCGATGGAAGCGCCCTCATTCCAAAGGCCGAAACCTTCTCCGTCTTCCAATGAGAGCAAGGCATCTTGCATATCAGCCAGACTTGCGAAGTCAAAGGCATAGCCACTTTGCAAGGTAATGGTATCATTAAAACCTTTCGAATTACTTATGCCCCTCTTCTCTGCCAACAAGCGTGCCGTCATGTCGTACTTTTTCTCTTCCTGCACGATCGTCCCAACGGAGTCTGGCGCCTCAATAGCAACCGTCGTATCCAGTTCCAGTTTGCTTTCCAGGGAATTGCCCATGTCACCAAACATATCCTTCACCTTGCTCGCATCCAAAGCAAGGCGGTAGGAGCCGCTACCGTCCTTTCGAATGGTAATCTCTTCGATTATGGTGATACAGCTGCTCAGGCTCACAGCCATTAACAGCATAAAGCCGACTAAATGAATGTTTTTCGTCATGATATTTGGTTTAAGCCATCATTCTATGATGAGCTCCTTCTCCACCTTTACTCCTGATTTTTCCAACGTAAAGATATAAACACCTTTGCGCAGATACCTCCTTCCCGTATCGGCTTTCTCTATTTCCAGAGACTTGGCAGGGTCTTTTTGCTCCTTTTGCAGGATTTCCTTGTATTTTTTCAAAGCATCCTCCCGAAAATCCAGTGCATAATTCCAACTGTTCAGCCCTTTGGCCGCCTCTAAAGTTCCATTATTCAGCACCAAGCCACTTTCCTTGTGTTTGACGCTCCAGGTAGCCGTCCCGTCACTTTTACAGTAAAACCATACGGGGTATTCCGGGTCTTTGGTTTCCTGATATGGACGCTTTTTCCCCCAGTTTTTATTGAATTTCCTTTTTTCCAGGTCAAATACCTGCAATTCAGACTGCAATGTTTCCTGGCTCAATTGCTGGATACGGGAAATATCGGCCTTAAACATGGATCGTCCGTGGGTGCCGATCACCAATTCCTTTGCCTTTGATTGCACAACCAGGTCATGTACCGGCACATCCGGAAAATCGGCGCTCAGGGTATGAAAAGACCTGCCACCATCGAGTGATACATAAACGTTGTGATCCGTTCCAACGTATAATACATTCGGATTTTCCGGGTCTTCTTTCACTACGTTAATGGGCTCCAGAGGCAAATTGGCGCCCAGTTTCTCCCAGGTTTGACCAAAATCATTGGAAACATACAGGTAAGGGGAAAAATCATCCTGGCGGTAGCCATTGAGCGACACGTACACCCGCGCGCGTTCATGCGCTGAGGCGCAAACCCTGCTCACCCAAAGGTTAGCCGGCAGTTTTTCTGAAATATTCACCCAGTTTTCCCCGCCATCTCGGGTAAAATGCACCAGACCATCGTCGGAGCCGGCGTACAACATGCCGAATTTGAAGGGGCTTTCACAAATGCTGGTCAGGGTACCGTAGGGCACATTGCCAGGCTTGCCTCCCCGGGTGAGGTCGCCGGAAATGGCCTCCCAATCGGCTCCCTGGTTGAAAGACCGGTACACTTTATTGGCCCCCAGATACAGCACATCCTGCTGGTGACGGCTCAGCCAGATGGGCGTTTGCCAGTTAAAGCGCAAGGGGCGTTCGCCCAAATCGTGCTTGGGGGTAATAGGTTTGGACTCGCCGGTGGCCTTATTGATTCTGAAGTAATTGCCAAACTGAAAACCGGTGTACACGGTGTTGTTGTCGCGGGTATCCACCTGGATCTGCATTCCGTCGCCTCCAATCAGTTCTTTATACGGATAGGCGCCGCTCTGGTGCCAGCCTGTGGAAGCCTCATAGGTATTGGGCCCCACCCAAACGCCATTGTCCTGCGCACCGCCATACACATTGTAGGTTTCGGCTTCGTCGGTAGCGATGGCATAGAACTGCCCCCCCGGCGGGGTGTTGCACTTGATCCAGGATTCGCCATTAGCCCAGGAAATATTGAGGCCGCCATCGTTGCCGTTTACCAAATGACCGGGGCGAGCCGGATTGAGCCACAAGGCGTGGTGATCCACGTGCACATTATCGCCATTGATGTTTTTCCAGTTCTTGCCGCCATCTTCCGATCGAATGATGTAAAAACCAATCATGTACACCTGATCGGCATCTTCCGGCATGCAACGCACGTTGGAAAAATAGTACCCATAGGTGAAGTGCATCTGCTCAATGGGCTCGTCGTGTGTGCGTTTCCAGCTTTGGCCGCCATCATCGGAGCGATACAGCTCGGCCCCGATGAAATCTGTTTCAAAAAGGCTACTGTTGGCATCTTCGAGGTATTCTACCAGGGCAACGGGCTTGAGCTTGTCTTGACCTATGAGCTCTTTTACTTTTTTGGCGCTGTATTTCTCCGGGAACCCGTTTTGCTTCAAAAAGGCGCCCAATTTTTCCTCATTTAGTTGCAGAAAATCAGCTTTGGACATGTTGCGCAGCTGATCTTTAGTGAGTGCATCATCGCCGACTTTCAACTTTGCAGGTTTGGCATTCTGATTATCCAGGCAGGCATACCACACGGTTTTGCCGTTTTTTTTGCCTACTGCCAGACCTATACGTCCGGTTTTAGGGCCGGTTGGGAAACCGCTCATGGCTTTCACCCAGGTATTGCCGCCGTCAATACTCTTCCATATGGCCGATCCCTCCCCTGCCCCATCAAAATTCCAGGCGCTGCGGGAGCGCTCCCAGGTGGCTGCCAGCACGATGTTGGGATCGTTGGGGTCGGTGGCCAGATCAATGCCCCCGCTGGTATCATTGACATATAGAGTGCGCACCCAGTTCTTTCCGCCGTCAATGGTTTTGTAAATACCGCGCTCCGGATTGGGGGAATACAAATGCCCCAGCACCGCTACCCAAAGGGTGTTGGGATCGGCAGGGTGCAATACCACCCGGGCAATGTGATGGCTCTCCGGCAATCCGCGCCACTCCCAGGTTTTCCCATTATCTGCACTCCGATACAAACCGGTGCCGGCATAGGAGGAGCGGCTGCTGTTGGCTTCGCCGGTACCTACCCAGAGTACCTTGTTGGTCCAGTCGACGGCAATATCGCCGATGGTCATGCTGGCCTCGTGGTCGAACACGGGTTTGAACCGGGTGCCGTTGCTGGTGGTATGCCAGAGGCCGCCGGAGGCATAGGCCACATACATTTCCGTTGGATCGGCCGGGTTGACGTCCACATCCGTTACCCGGCAGGAAAACACGGACGGACCAATATTATGTGGCGCTACGGCCGACAGCAGGGATTGTTTTTTCAGTTGTTGCCTTTGAGCAAAGCCCTGGAGGCGCGCCTCCGCCGGGGTAGGTTGCTGAGCTGAAAGTGAAACACAAACAAGTGCAAAGAACAGGGAGAAAAGCAGTTGCCTCATGAATGGAAAATTTGGCTCAAGATACATATTTTGGATACCGCGGATTAATCGGAACACAGATGACACGGACGACACGGATTTCTACTTTGGATGACGCGGATTGTTTTGGAACGCGGATTGATCGGAACGCGGATGACGCGGATGACACGGATTTTATTTCATGCCTTCGGCATGGATTTATTTTTGATTTATATCTAATAATCATTTATAATGCTGCCTTAGGCAGCAAAAGAAATCCGTGTCATCCGCGTTCCCAACAATCCGCGTCATCCAAAGTAAGAATCAGCGTCATCCGACAAAAACCTGCCCTTCTTCTGCAATATCCGCGTTTTCGAAAATCAGTCGTGCTTCTGCCAGATGAAGATCTGTGTCGGTATATCGACCGGAAAAATGCCCGAGGAGTAGTCGTCCAACTCCGGCGCGTTTGGCTATTTCTGCAGCCTGGGCGGCTGTGGAGTGCATGGAGATCTCCGCCTCGGCAAGGTGCCCGTTGGTGAAGGTAGCCTCGTGGTACAACAGGTCCACGCCCTTTACCACCTCAATAACCGGCTCATGGAAAGCGGTATCGCTGCAATAGGCGTAGGCTTTGGGCGCCGGTGGATCGAGGGTCAGTTCAGCATTGGGGATGATGGCGCCATGGGGCAACACCAGGTCTTGGCCGGCTTTAATGCCGGGAATGAGATCGTAGGGGATCTGATATTCTTCTATTTTTTCCGGACGAATGGTGCGAGGGCGTGTTTTTTCCCGGAACAGCCAGCCACTGGTAGGGCATCGGTGCCGGAGCGGAATGGTCCAAACTTCCAGTTTCGGATTTTCAAATACACAGGCAGAAACCGAGGCATCCACTTCCACAAATTCGAGCGCGTACGACAATCTGACCCCGCAAATGCGCAAAGATGTTTCAATAAACTCCTGCAAGCCCGGCGGGGAAAACAGCTGGAGCGGTTCGGAGCGCTTCTTGTGGCCCCAGTTGGTAAGCATGCCCAGCAACCCGAAAATATGATCCCCGTGCAGGTGGCTGATGAATATTTGCCGGCAAGCGTCTGCTTTCATCCGGTGTTTAAAAATCTGCATCTGTGTGCCCTCCCCACAATCAATCATAAACACCTGATTATCAAGTTGTACCAACTGTGCGCTGTAGGGTCTGCCGTGAAACGGGCCTCCGGACGCATTGCCGAGAATGGTTACTTGCATAGCGTATTACTTTCCAAAAACTACGGTTCCCACCCTTTGGGCAATCTCGTTGCGGGTTTCGTTGAGTTTCTGTTGAATTTTCATGTAACGGATCATGGCGTCGTGATCGCCTTCTTTGGAGGCGTTCTGAACGCGGGTGAGGTTTAAAGCGCACATTTTCTGCACTTTTTTCAGCTTAAACCGGTCGAGCGCCTGTTTCATATCAAGGATAAAATTGCGCTCGGGCATGGGCTGGTTTTGCAGCGGGTAATTCCACATAGCCTCCCAGTTGGGCGAAAACTCCCAGGGCTCGGCCAACACATCAATGGCCAGATTGGCTACATCGGCCGATTCGTGCTGGATAAAATAATGCTGATCGAAGGATTTGCCTTCCATTAGCAGGGCATGACACTCGGCAGCTACCCGGCTGTACAGCGGATTGTCGAAATCGCCGAGAGATTCTTCTATATCAGCCAGCACGTACTCGCCCACGGTGGTTTGCTCATGGGGCAGCACCTGACCGCCGAATTGAATGAGCAGGCGGATGATGTCGCGCTCCTGGTATTCTGCTGCTGCCTTGCGTTCTACGGGTCTGGGAGCCGATGCCTCTCCCCATTCGGGTGGCAGTTCGCCGGCTTCGGTGGGTGGAAAAAAAGCGCCGGGATCGGTGGCTTGGGTGAAATCATCGCTCCAGACCGGTGGTGGTGGCATGGAATGATCAGATGCCGCCCCGGGCTGCCGGGCTGCTTTTTCTTCTTTTTTCCGGATGGTCTGACCAATCAGCTTGTTGGCCTCTGCGTGCAGGACCTCTTCCGACACCTCCAGCAAGGCCGAACATTCTTTCAGGTAAACGCTGCGCTTGATGGGATCCGGAATGCGGGCAATACTGCTCACAATGTCTTTTACCAGGCCAGCGCGTTTGATGGGGTCGCCTTTGGTTTCACCGAGCAGCAGGTCGGTTTTGAAAAAGATGAAATCCTTGGCGTTTTCGGTGGTGTATTTTTTGAACTGTTCACCGCCAAATTCCTGCACATAGGAGTCGGGGTCGTGCCCGTCGGGCAGCAGGCAGATGCGGACGTTGAGGTCCTGCTCCAGTGCCAGGTCCAGCCCGCGCAGGGCCGCCTTGATGCCGGCCGGGTCGCCATCGTACAGGATCTTCAGATTTTGCGTATTCCGCCGGATGAGTTGCAACTGGCCATCAGTAAGCGAGGTGCCGCTGGATGCCACCACATTTTCAATTCCGGCCTGGTGCAGGGAAATAACGTCCATATACCCTTCCACCAGCAAACATTCATCCAGCTGGCGAATGGCCTTTTTGGCCTGATAGGCCCCGTAGAGGATCTTGTTTTTGACGTATATCTCGGTCTCCGGACTGTTGATATACTTGGGAATGGTTTTTTCAGCCGACATGGTGCGGCCGGCGAAGGCTGCCACCTTTCCCGACATGTTATGGATGGCAAACATCACCCGGGCACGGAAGAAGTCGCGGCTGTCATCCTGGCTGATGAGCCCCGTTTTTTTCAGCAACTCCGGGCTGTGGCCGGTGCTGCGGGCTTTTCGGAGCAATAAATCGCGCTCATCAGGGGCATATCCCAGACCGAATGCGCGAATGGTGTCTTCGCGCAGGCCGCGTTTTCGGAAATAGGCCAGGGCTACGGATTTGCCTTCGTCGGTATCGAACAGCTGCTGCTGGAAGTGTTGCAGGGCAAATTCATTGACGATGTAGAGCGAATCTGCCAGCTGGATTTCGGCCAGTTGCTCCGGCGTGCGCTCTATTTCCTGAACCTCTATGTGGTACTTCCGGGCCAGCCAGCGCAGGGCTTCGGGATAGGTCAGGTTTTCGTGTTCTTTCAGAAAGGTGATGGCATCGCCTGCTTTTCCGCAGCCAAAACATTTAAAAATATTGCGGGCGGGGTTCACATTAAAGGAAGGCGTGCGTTCGCCGTGGAACGGGCACAGACCAATGAGATTGACACCGCGCCGCTTGAGCGTCACGAATTCTTCAATCACTTCCTCAATACGCGTGGCATCGAGGATTTCCTGCACCTGTTTGGGAGGGATCATGGTGCGAATGTACGACTCACCCCTTATAAAACGTCCACTTCCACATTTCCTTCAGGGTCACTTTCTTGCCATACATCAGAATACCCACCCGGTAAATTCTTCCGGCCAGCCACACGAAAAATACCGCCGAAGCCACCACCAGCACCAACGAAATGGCCACCTGCCACCAGGGCGGGTTGAAGGCGAGTCGGAACGGCATAGCGATGGGGGAGAACAAGGGGAATATGGACGAAAATACCATCAAGCCACTGTCCGGATTGCGCCAACCAGCCATGGAAACGATGTAAAAAGCCAGGATCAGCGGCAGGGTAGCCGGCAGGGTAAGGGATTGCCCTTCACCCAGATCGTCGCCCATGGCAGAGCCCACAGCGGCAAACATGGAGGAGTAGATGAAATACCCACCCAGGAAATAGATGATGAACGAACCGATCAGCAATGGCCAGTTTTGCTTGCTGAGCTCGGTCATAATGCGCATGCCGGTATCCTGCATCATTTCAGGATCTACCGCAGCAGCGGCATCGCCGGGATTCATGGGCGGTTCCATGGCGCCTGCACCCATCACCATGGGCACCAGGAACGACACAGCGCCACTGAGCACCACCCAGGCCACTACCTGAGTGAGTCCCACCAGCCCGGCGCCAATGATCTTGCCCATCATCAGATCAAAGGGTCTTACCGACGACATCATGACCTCTACAATACGGTTGGTTTTTTCTTCCATGACCGAGCGCATGACCATCTGACCGTACATCAGCACCATAAAAAACAGCAGGAAAGTCATAATACCCCCCACGGCAAGCCCTACGCCGGCAGTGTATTTACTGTGGTCGTTCTCCTGATCGCTGTTGATACCCTCCGGGTCGATAGATACATCCGATTCCAGCAGTTTGAGTTGCTGGGCATCGAGTTTCAGGGAATCCATTTTGAATTCCTTGATTTTGGAGGAAATTCGTTTTTCAATCTGGCTGCTTTTCTCCGGCGCCAGTTTGTCGTCGGAGTAATAATAAACAGTGTGATCCTTGAGCTGGAAATTGCTCAGGGCCGGGATACGGAGCACCCCGTCTATTTTCTTTTCGGTTACTTCCGTTTTGAGTTGATCCAGGCTTTTCCCGCCGGAGGGAATAAAGCGAACGCCTTTTTCATCAGGCAGCGACCCGATCATCTGTGCTTCGTCAAGTACGGCTACCTTGAGTTCGTCGCCACCCTGATAGCTTGAAAGTCCGATGATGACCAGCAGGTACACCAGCAAGCCCACAGGGGCCAGAAGCGTACCGATGATGAAGGATTTTTTGCGGACGCGCGTGAGGTACTCGCGTTGTATGATGAGGGAAAGTTTGGACATGAGAAAGGGTTTGAAGAGTTTGAAGGGTTTGAGGGGTTTGAAGGGTTTGAAGGGTTTGAGGGGTTTGAGGGGTTTGAAGGGGCGTTTTACGCCCTAAAAAACTTCGTGCCTTCGCGACTTTGTGCCTTAGTGTCTGACCGTTGTGCCTTATCCTTCGGTTTCGGCTACTCTTTGGATGAATATCTCGTTAAATGTGGGCAAAATTTCTTCGAAACGACTGATGCGCACGCCTTTTTGCAGGAAAAACTTGAGCAGCTCATTGCTTTCTGCATCGTTTTCGAGTTTGAAGGTGAAGGCATTTTTTTCGCTTTTGACCACCTGAAAACGATCGGGTAGTTCCGTCGGCAGTGCCTCGTGTGCTTCCACCCGGAAGAGGTTCTGCTTGTACTGGTTTTTAATGGCCTTCACCTCTCCGTAAAGCACGTTTTTGCCTTTATTTATCAGTACAATATGGTCGCACATCTCTTCCACCTGCTCCATGCGGTGGGTACTGAAGATGATACTGATGCCGGACTCGTTCAGGTGTGCGATCTCTTCCTTGATGAGGTTGGTATTGATGGGATCCAGCCCGGTGAAAGGTTCATCAAGGATGAGCAGTTTGGGTTTATGCAACACAGTGGCGATGAACTGAATCTTCTGTTGCATCCCTTTGGAAAGGTCTTCCACCTTTTTGTTCCACCAGTCTTTGATCTCGAATTTGGTGAGCCAGGCATCGATTTCATTCATTGCCTGGTGATGGGTGAGTCCTTTGAGCTGGGCGAGATAGAGCAGTTGTTCGCCAACCTTCATCTTTTTATACAACCCGCGCTCCTCCGGCATATACCCGATTTGCTCAGGTGAGCGGGCGTGCAGTTTCTGACCATCCAGATAAATCACCCCGGAATCCGGCGCGGTAATGGTGGTAATCATTCGGATCAGCGAAGTCTTGCCGGCGCCATTGGGCCCCAGCATACCGAATACGCTTCCTTTTGGCACGTCGAGACTGACATGGTTGACAGCCATGTAGTTGCCATAAGATTTTACAACGTCTTGTACGGATAGGATCATAAAAGTGACTTGGTGTTTTAGTGTTTTGGTGTTTTAGCGTCTTTGCGCCTTAGCGTCTTTGTGCCTTTGTGCCTTTGTGTTAGCGCCTTCAGGAGCAAAAATGAGGGATGGTTGACCCACCCGGAGTTTTTTTCGGCCAACGGCTGTTTTACGGGTGTTTGCATGGTTAAAATAACGGATGAAAGGCAACTCCCGGATAGGCCGAAATCTCGAACAGTTTGACGCATTAAAAGTTGAAAAAATACGAATTTGCAGAAATTAGCATCAAAACGTTATTATTGTATTTAAATGAACGGCTGGACAATGGTTTTGCCGCGATGCGGCAATGGCAATTCGTCCTGCCCCTGGGCTACCGATGTTGGGGTGCTATGCACCATACACATTCGGCATGGCTCCAGTCGTTATATTGTTCCATCGTTCATCGTCCAACGTCCAATCGTCCAATTATGAAATTTCTCCTAACTCCCTTTCTTCTGCTTTTCATGGTGTTGCCGATCAAGGCCCAAAGTATTGAAAACCATACATTTGAGTTATCCGACACAGCCTTTTCCAGCGGATTAAAGGGCTGGAAATCCAACAAACTTTTTACCGTAGCGCCGGATGAAATCATTCGGCACGGTGGTCACTTATCCATCAGGCTAAAAAGTATTCCAGGCCAACAATTCGGCGCATTTTCCCAATTGGTTGCACTACCCAAAGCCACGGGTCTCCGCAAATATCGCATCTCCGGTTGGCTCAGGCGCGATTCCGTGGAAGGTTTTGCCGGAATATGGATAAATGTTTTTGAAGGTAAAAACAGTCTGTTCTTCGACAATATGTACAAGCGGCAATTAAATGGAACGGCCGACTGGCAGGAGGTAAGCACCGAATGCTTTGTGGATGAAGTCGCCACAGATATACAGATCGGCGGACTGCTGGCGGGCAGCGGACAAGTCTGGTTTGACGATTTTTCTCTAACGGAAATGCCTCTGGATGCCGGCAACCTGCCAGATTCCCTGAAGCAATATCTGCATGATGCGGTAGATATCATGCAAAAAAATGCCCTGCACCGCGATCTGGTGAATTGGCCTAAAGAAAGGGAAGTGATCCTGCTAATGGCCTCAGGCGCTAAAAGCTATGCCGATTGCTACCCAGTGATTCGGCATTTGCTCGGCAAGCTGGGCGATCATCACAGCTTTCTCATGGAAGCTGAACAAAGCGCCCGCTGGTCGAACCCCAACCCGGAGGCCTATCAACAGATGCCGCTGACAACAGGCAGTTTACTGGAGGGAAATATTGCCTACCTGAACATGCCCTCTGTGAGCAGCGGAGATGAAAAAACCAACACTTTTTTTGCCGACAAGCTGCATGACCTGATAGACTCGCTGGATCAATTCAGGCCCAAAGGCTGGATTCTGGATTTACGCAACAATAGTGGCGGCAAC
The DNA here is from genome assembly GCA_020850025.1 of Saprospiraceae bacterium. Lineage (GTDB taxonomy): Bacteria > Bacteroidota > Bacteroidia > Chitinophagales > Saprospiraceae > M3007. Next base: position 6,719 of record JADZFI010000096.1, on the reverse strand, counting down.
TGCTGGCCCATGCTGGCCGGAATAGGGCCGGTGCTGGGCGAGGGCAAATGCGGTTATTTTATGGAACTGGGAGGAAAAACTTCCGGCGCCTGGTTTTATAAAAAGGGCAAATCAGGCATTGGCAAAAAAAGGATCACAAAGGTGAGTCGCAAACCATACCAATTGTTTCAAAAAAACGCGCCGGTAGCCGTACTCACCGGTAAAAATACCGCCAGTTCGGGCGAGGTGGTAACGGTGGCCTTCCGCGGCCGACCCAATACGCGCAGTTTCGGTGCGCCAACAGCCGGACTTTCCACCGGCAATCAAAATTTCCGTCTGAAAGACGGAGCTCAGCTCTTCCTCACCACTACGGTCTATGCCGATCGCACCAGGGAAACCTACGGCGCCAAAATCAAACCGGATGTGGAGTTGCCGGAAGGAACAGCCGGAGCAGCTGATCCTGTCATCCAGGCCGCCAAAGATTGGTTAAACAGCTTAAAGTGAAAAAAGACGTTGGACTACTTTTGGACCATGGACGTTGGACTTCCGCTCGATGAATCCGGAATAATCAATTACCCCGAGCGCAAGTCCAACGTCCATAGTCTAACCGTACAACGTCCAGAAATCAGACATCGATGCGCGCGTACTTGGCGTTGGCTTCGATGAACGCGCGGCGCGGCGGAACCTCATCGCCCATGAGCATGGAGAACATGCGATCGGCTTCGGCGGCATCGTCTATGGTGGCAATTTTAAGGATACGGTTGGTGGGATCCATGGTGGTTTCCCACAACTGTTCGGCATTCATTTCACCCAGACCCGTCTATCGTTTTACGTTAACGGAGTCGTCGTCTTCCCTACCGCCGCCAAACTCAATCTGGGCTTCCTTGCGTTGCTTGTCGTTCCAGGCGTAGCGCTGGTTTTTGCCTTTTTTAACGAGATAAAGCGGTGGTTGAGCGATGTAGATATGTCCTTTTTCAATCAGCTCACGCATGGAGCGGAAGAAGAAGGTCAGGATCAGTGTGGTGATGTGTGAGCCGTCAATATCGGCGTCACACATGATCACTACTTTCTGGTAGCGCAGTTTTTCTGTATTCAGTACCCGGTGCCCTTCATCGTTTTCCTGCACGCTTACACCGAGGGCGGTGAAGATATTTTTGATCTCTTCGTTTTCGTAGATCTTGTGTTCCAGCGCTTTTTCCACGTTCAGGATCTTACCCCGAAGCGGCAGGATGGCCTGGATGTTGCGGTCGCGGCCCTGTTTGGCCGTACCACCTGCAGAGTCACCTTCCACGAGGAATATCTCACATTCTGACGGATTACGGCTGGCGCAGTCTGCCAGTTTGCCGGGCAGACCACCGCCGGTTAAGGCGCCTTTTCGTTGCACCATTTCGCGGGCTTTGCGGGCGGCATTGCGCGCGGTAGCGGCCAGAATTACCTTGTCGATGATCCGGCGGGCCTGGCTGGGGTTTTCTTCAAGGAAGACCTTCAGGGCATCGCCTACGCAACGGCTCACAATACCGGTCACTTCAGAGTTACCGAGCTCGCCTTTGGTTTGGCCTTTGAACTGCGGCTCCTGCACCTTTACGGAAACAATAGCGGTGAGGCCCTCCATGAAGTCTTCACCGGAGATGGTGAAGTTGATCTTCTTGAAAAAGCCTCCGTCTTCGCCGTATTTTTTGAACTCCCGGGTGAGCGCCCGACGGAAGCCGCTTACGTGGGTACCGCCATCGCGGGTGCTGATGTTGTTTACGAACGACACCACATTTTCCGAGTAGGAGGTGTTATACATCATGGCCACTTCAACGTCCACACTGTCTTCGATGGCTGTGATGTATATGGGCTTTTCCGTGAGTGGCGTTTTGGCCTCGTCCAGATACACCACAAACTCCTGAAGACCGCCTTCGGAGTAAAAAAGTTCGGTTTTGTAAGTCCCATCGTCATTTTTCTCACGCTCGTCTACCAGAGAAAGGCGAAGGCCTTTGTTCAGGAAGGAGAGTTCGCGAAGGCGATGGGCCAGAATATCAAACTTGTATTCGTCGGTTTCAAAAATCTCGGTATCCGGCAGGAACGTCACTATGGTTCCGCGATAGCTGGTATCGCCCAATACGCGTACATCATATTTGGGTTTACCCCTTTCGTATTCCTGTTCGAACACCTTGCCTTCGCGGTGTACTTCTGCGCGCAGGTAGGAAGAAAGTGCGTTCACACAGGATACCCCTACACCGTGCAAACCACCGGATACTTTGTAGGAGTCCTTGTCGAACTTACCACCCGCGTGCAACACCGTCAGAACCACCTCCAGGGCAGATTTCTTGAGCTTTTCGTGCATGCCGGTGGGGATACCCCGACCGTTGTCCTTCACTGTAATGGAGTTATTGGCGTGAATGGTTACCCATATATTGGTGCAATGCCCGGCCAGGTGCTCGTCGATGGAGTTGTCTACCACCTCCCATACCAGGTGGTGAAGGCCTTTGATATCAGTACTCCCGATATACATCCCCGGACGCTTGAGCACTGCCTCGAGACCTTCGAGGGCAGTGATACTGCTTGCGCCATAATCGTTTGCGTGAGCGGGGTTTTTTTGAGGGTTGATTGCTTGTTCTTCTGTCATCGAATCCTTGACTACTATAGCTGAAAAAAATGTGTGCAAAGATACGGCAATTAATCCGGCAAAAGAAAGGAATTAATCCTGAGAATGCGTGCCGAAAAGTGTTACTAAATATAGGGCGGGAACACGGTCATTTTGCTAAAGTTTTAACCTTCTAACGTTTCATTTACCATGAAAAAAATCGCATTGTTTTTTTTCCTCGCCAGCCTCACAGCCAGTCTTTATGCCCAGGAGATCCTGCCCGATTCAACATTTGGACAATCAGGGGTAATAGCAACCCCATACCGGTACACAGGACTCAATCCGTACGGCAACTTTTTGATCGCAGGCAATAACGGCTCAGTGGTTATGGCCGGCGATCCGTATTACGACAGCCTGGAGGTGGTGAGATATCTCCATGATGGCACTCCGGATCTGAACTTCAAAACTCCTTTGTCCAACTTTTATTCCTACTGATTGGGTATTTCCCAACAACAGGATCAGAAAATACTGGTCACCGGCATGCAAAAAACAATTCCGTCTCAAACGGGGGTGGTTCGGCTGCATCCGGATGGCGGCCTGGACACCGGTTTTGGCAGCAACGGACTTTCCCTGCTAAATATTCAACACGCTTATGTGATCAGTGTCATGGAGTTGTCCAGCCAAAAAATCATCGTTTTTGGCTGTGAAAGCATCAATGCTGAAAATCCGCCGGCCATTGTCACCCGCCTGGATGCCAATGGAAATCTCGACCAAAGTTTCGGGGAAGGAGGCCACCTGCGTATTGATGTGGGAACGAGTTACGATTTCATTCCCAATGCCGTGGAGTTGCCCGATGGTAAAATAATCAGCAGTCTTTTTAGCTACAAGGGCTCTCAGGAGCGTGCTGCATTGGTTCAGATTTTGCCGGATGGAATGCGGGATACTTCCTTTGGTGTACATGGTGTGTATCTGCTCCCACTCCCTATGAATCAGCCAATGGCCTTGTCGTTGTCGGGCAACGAACTAACCGTTCTGGGAAGAAACCGAAACATCAGTAGCTATAAGCTGTATCTGCACCGCTTGCTGCTGGATCTTTCGGTGGGTGTTTTGAATCCCAACTTTGAGCAACTCGAAACCCTGTTATACCCCAACCCGATAGCGGAGACGTTCACCCTGGAGTTTGAATTACAGGAGCCAGCCCCGATCCAGGTTTCTGTAATGGATATGCAGGGCAAAAATGTACATGAAATATTGGGAAGCCAAACATTTTCCGAAGGCAAGCACGCCGTTTCCGGCTCATTGCCCGCAGATTTACCCGCCGGGAACTATGTACTTTCAATCATATCCGGCCAAAAGCTCCTAAAGAGTATTCAGATAACGAAGGGGTAACGATACCACTACAACAGGTTCAACGATTTCAACCGGTCGGCAATTTCCGTTTTCGGGTCGTGCCAAATGCCCTGTATACCCAGCTTGCGGGCGGCCTCCACATTCTCCGGCAGGTCGTCAAAGAACATACAGGTTTCCGGTTTGAGTTCGGCGTCGGCCAGCACGTATTCGTAAATCTCCGGCATGGGCTTGCGCAAACGGATCAGGTGGGAGAAGTACACCCCGTCGAAGTGCAGGACGTCGTAATTGCGTAGCCCGTATTGTCGGTCCATGTAATCGGCCACCCAGATTTCATGCATGGGGTTGATGTTACTCAGCATGAAAACCTGATGTTTTTTGCGGAGTTCCAGCAGCATGTCGAGTCGGTGCCGCGGAAAATCCAGAAAAATGGCATTCCATGCTTCGACGACCTTTTCCGGAGCGACACCGGAGTGGTGAACAATTTTATCCACGAACTCTTCCGAGCTCATGCCTCCGGTTTCGTAAAGCTCGAACACGCGTTCTTTCAGTAAATGCTCTTTGGCAGAGAGATAATTGGGTTCGCCGGCAAAACGCTTCATTTCGCGTTCAAAAGCAGGCAAATCGAGGTCGAACAAGACGTTACCGAAGTCGAAGATGAGATTCATGGTGTAAGCTGATTTCGGAGGCGAAGATGGTGGTGTTTCGTGAAGGTTTCGCACGGAAATTTCGCACAGATATTTCGCACAGATTTGGCACGGATTTTTTGCACAGATTTCACACAGATTTTTTAGTTTGGGATTATCCAAAAAATCTGTGCCAAATCTGTGAAAAAAATCCGTGCCAAATCTGTGCGAAATCTGTGCGAAATATCCGTGTGAAATCTGTGCGAAATATCTGTGCATCCTTTCTCCCTCATCATTCTCTTATTTTCCACCACTTTCACGACCTTCGCCCGCAAATCAATCAATTGTCTGCGCTCATGGCGAAAAAAACGACCTCCGGCTCAAAAAAAGAGACCTCTCAGAATACAGACAACACCGAAAAATGGCTGCCCTGGGTGCTGGCAGCAGTCGGATTCATCCTGTACAGTACCGGCTTCAGCAATGCAATGGTGGGGATGGACGACCACACGGCCACTGTTGATAACCCTGCGGTGAAGGATTTCATGATCTTTAACGGGTTCAATCTGGGGATGTACGCCCCGCTCACCTGGATCGGTTATGAAATAGCCTATATTTTGGGCAAGGAGAGTCCTAATTGGTACCACTTTTTGTCGGCCCTAGTACATGCCGCCAATGTTCTGCTGGTATTCCGCCTGTTTCGGAAACTGGACAGCACCGTTGCGGTATCGGCTTTTGTAGCGCTGTTTTTTGCCATTCACCCCCTGCAGGTAGAAGCCGTAGCCTGGATTGCCGGCTTCAGTACGCCGCTGTTCTCCATGTTCAGCTTGCTGGCCATGAATTATTACCTCAATCACAGCGCCGAAGGTGGCGCCTGGGGCAAAAATTACTGGCTTTCCCTCACCATGTTCCTGCTGGCCTGTCTGGCCAAATCGGCCGCCGTTACCCTGCCGCTCACGTTGCTGGTGCTGGATCTTTGGAAAAAACGCGGTTTCAACAGCAAAACCATCGCAGAAAAGGCGCCGTTCTTCGCCATTTCCCTGGCTTTTGGCGCACTCACCTTGTATTCCCGCCAATTCGCAGGGCAGCTCAACCAGCCTGCTGACTTCACCCTGCTTGATCGCGGACTGATGGCCTGCCACACCGTATTATTTTACTGGAAAAAACTGCTGTTCCCTACCGGGCTCAGCATCTGGTATCCTTTTGAAAAAACCAACGGCGCCGGGAGCTGGGATTACTACGCAGCGCCCGCCATTTTGGCCGCCCTGTTGTTTGGCGCCTGGAAAAGCAGGAAGGTGATGCCGCTGCTTTGGATCGGCGCCTTGTTCTACCTTTCAAACATCATACTGGCACTGCCCTGGTCTACCTTCGGCACCTTCGAATTGCGCTCAGACCGCTATAACTATCTGGCCGGACTGGGCATTTTTGTCATATTGGCCTCATTGCCAGAGTTTTTAAAGGAGAAACGCCCTTCCTGGATGGGCGCTGCCTGGGCGGTACTGCTCGGTATGGCTTTCACCTGGTTTGTTGCATCGGCACTGCGCATACGCGACTGGAAAGACACCATGACACTGATCGACAAGGCTATTGCGGCAACGGGCGACAATTTCGGCAAAGCATATTACTGGCGTGGCATGGCTTATGGAAAATCTTCAGACGCCCAAAAAGCCATACAGGACTTCACCAAAGCCATTCAACGCAATCCGGAATTGTATGAGGCCTATAAATTCCGGGGCAATATTTTCGGGATGCTGAAAAATTATGAAGCCTCCATCAATGATCTCAATGTTTTCCTGGAACATTACCCCAATGAAGTGCCGGAACTATACAACCGGGGACTCTCCTACGCCAACCTCGACCGAAACCAGGAAGCCATTGCCGATTTCACCCGGGCACTCGAGCTTGACACCACCTTCGCCCGACTCTACCGAGCCCGTGGCAATTGCTACCTGCGCATCGGGGAAACAGAAAAAGGCAACGCCGATCTGGCCAAATGGGAGAGTATGAATAAGTGACGACTTACGGTGGACGGTGGACGGTGGAAAATTTACATTTTTTGCCGGCTATTTGGAAATGATTCTAAAAGCATCTTACCTTTGCCGCCACATACTGAACGTAGTACACGAGAGGGAGCCACTGGTTCCCTCTTTTGTTTGTTAAAACACCCCATTCCCCACATTAACCCCATTCCCTCATTCCAT
>JADZFI010000095.1 GCA_020850025.1 Saprospiraceae bacterium | reverse complement strand
CAATACTTCCGGATTTACGGAATTCCAATTTTAACAAGCAAGAAGGTATGAGTCATCCAAAACTACCGCCTAACAACACGATTCCAAGACCCATTAAAAAATAAGGAGGCGCAAAGGTGCAAATTCTACCGGACTTTTGGCAGGAATCGGCCCACCCTTTTCTGATAATCTACGTACGCAGGATATTTTCCGACGGAAATCTTCTCACTGAAGTCTGAACTACCTAAAAACAGCAGCATCAGTAAGACGGCCCCTGCCAACGACCAGTTAAGCCATTGGCAAGGCGCTCTCCCCTGTTAATAACTTTTTCGGCCACAAAGCACCCCCATTTCTCCCGTAAAAAGGAATTTTGCCCCACCATCCACCGTCTACCGTCCACCGTCTACCGTCAACCGTCTATGAACTACGCCCCTCGCATTGCCCCCATTACCGGAATTCCGGCGCGCAAAATTGAATCTGTGATCCAGTTGCTGGAAGGCGGCGCTACCATCCCGTTCATTGCCCGTTACCGAAAGGAAGCTACCGGAGAACTGGACGAAGTGCAGATTGCCGACATTCAGGATGCATGGAAAAAAATGCTGGAGCTCGACAAACGTCGGGAAACCATTCTGCAAAGCATTGAAGAACAGGGAAAACTGACGCCCGAGCTCCGCAAAAAAATCGAGGACGCCGTTACCATGACGGAGCTGGAGGATCTCTACCTCCCCTACCGGCCCAAGCGCAAAACACGCGCTACCATGGCCATTGAAAAAGGCCTGGAACCGCTGGCCAAGCGCATTTTCCAGCAACGCGACAAGGAGGTGGAAACATTAGCCGCCCAATTCATCACCGATCAGGTTCCAACCGTGGAGGATGCCCTGCAGGGCGCCCGCGACATCATGGCAGAGTGGATCAGCGAAGACCTGAAAACCCGCGATAAGGTGCGGCGCATGTTCGACCGTGGCGCCCAGATCAGCTCACGGGTGGTGAAAGGCAAAGACGATGAAGGCGCCAAATACCGCGACTATTTCGACTGGAGCGAGCCTCTGAGCAAATGCCCGAGTCACCGCCTGCTGGCCATGCGCCGCGGCGAAGAAGAAGGCTTCCTGCGCGTGAGCATCGCGCCGGAGGAAGAAAAAGCCGTGGAAGACCTGGAATACATGTTCGTCACCGGCTACGGCGAATCGGCCGCAGAAGTGCGAACTGCCGTTAAAGACAGCTACAAACGACTGCTCCAGCCTTCCATCGAAACCGAATTCCGCAACTCCTCCAAGGAAAAAGCAGACACCGAAGCCATCCGGGTATTTGCCGAAAATCTGCGCCAACTCCTGCTTTCCGCTCCTTTGGGCGAAAAACGGGTGATGGGCATTGACCCCGGCTTTCGCACCGGCTGTAAAGTGGTATGCCTGGATGCAAGCGGCACTTTGCTCAAGTATTCCGCCATTTTCCTGCACAACCCCTTTGAAGCACAGGCAGAGCTTGAACACCTGGTAGACAAATTCCAGATCGAAGCCATCTCGGTAGGCAACGGCACCGCCGGGCGCGAAACCATGGATTTTTTGCGCAAGATCAACTTCGGACGTCCGGTGGAGATCTTTCAGGTAAACGAGGCCGGCGCCTCTATTTATTCCGCCAGTGAAGTGGCACGGGAAGAATTCCCCAAGGAAGATGTAACGGTGCGCGGTGCGGTAAGTATCGGTCGGCGACTCATGGATCCTCTGGCCGAGCTGGTAAAAATTGACCCAAAGAGCATCGGCGTTGGCCAATATCAACACGATGTCAATCAGACCCAGCTCAAAGACGGCCTGGATCGCACCGTGGAAAGTTGCGTAAACTCGGTAGGCATCAACATCAATACCGCCAGCAAACACCTGCTGACCTATGTGTCCGGCCTTGGCCCCGTTCTGGCCAAAAACATTGTAGAATACCGCACCGAAAACGGACCTTTCACCAAGAGAAGCGACCTGAAAAAAGTGCCTCGCCTGGGCGATAAGGCATTTGAACAGTGTGCCGGCTTTTTGCGCATTCGCGAGGCCAAAAACCCGCTCGACAACACGGCGGTGCACCCCGAACGCTATGCCCTGGTGGAAGAAATGGCCGCTGACCTGGGCTGTAAAGTGACGGATTTGATCCACGACCGCGAAAAACGAAACAGCATTGACTTGAAAAAATACGTGCGCGGTGATGTGGGCTTACCTACCCTGAAGGACATCCTTAAAGAATTGGAAAAACCCGGGCTCGACCCGCGCGGCGCAGCCAAAGCCTTTGAATTTGCCAATGTGCGCAGCCTGGAAGACCTGCATCCGGGCATGATCCTGCCGGGCATTGTCACCAACATCACCAATTTCGGCGCCTTTGTGGACATTGGCGTAAAAGACTCCGGCCTCGTACATGTTTCCCAACTGGCCGACAAATTCGTCCGCGACCCCATGGAAGTGGTTTCCCTGGGCCAGCAGGTAACGGTCCGCGTGGTGGAAGTGGATATGGTGCGGAAACGCGTGGCGTTGAGTATGAAAAACCTGTAGCTGGACGTTAGACTATTGGACAATGGACGTTGGACTTGGGCTCGGTTAAATTGGTCATTTCAACTCCATCGAGCCCAAGTCCAACGTCCATTGTCCAATAGTCCATCGTCCATCCTAGAATTCCACCCAAACTCCAACCCTCACCCCGTATCTCGTGGTTCCCGGATGATCCAGGTAGGTGAACCGGCGGATCAGGTCTACGCGGAAAAAGCGGAAGATATTGGTGATGCCTACACTGGCTTCCACGTAGGGCATTGCTTCCAGGGTGTAGGTAATGGGCGTTCCATCCGGCAATGCGGGGAATTTGAGCAATGAGGGATTGTTTTCGGGACGGTTGTTGGCACTCACCTGGCCGTAAAGCACTTTCAGGGAGCAGGTTTCACGCAGTTTAAGCTTCCGTATGAGGGGAATTTTATTCAGGAAAAAGCCCTGGAAATAATGATCCACCATCAGGGTTGCGTACCTGTCGCTCACAAACTCCATGAAATTCATCATATTGTAAGAGAACTGTTGCGCAATGTAAGACTGGTTGCCCCGGTGAAGGGTAAGCAGCGGAAACGGCACCTGGCCCAATATGCCTCCTGCCTCCAGGTACACTTTATTGAATCCAAACGGTGGCGTGTTGGTGAATTTGTAATAGCTGGCGATGATCTGGTGATAATCAAACTGGCCTCCCGCCACGCCTCTGATGCCTTTGGCATATCTGAGCATCAGGGTGTACTTAAAATCCACAATGGACCTGCTGGCGCCGCCCTGGTAAAAGGTTTCACCAGGCGAATACCGCAATTGTAAAAATGCCGCCGAGGCGATGACCGGATCCTGCACCGGCGTTACACTTTCCGACGGAATAAAAAACAGGGCCCCTGCAGGCCGGAACTCACGCCGGTCGGCGCCGATTTGATAGGATAAGTGACTAGGGAACTCCCGCTCGTATTGGGCATTCAGCCGGTCGTAGTAGAAGAACTTGTCGTTCACGCCGCGTACTACGGAGTTGGCCAGGGTAGCGCTGGGGTTGCCCTGGAAGGATTGTACCGGAAGCAATACATCGTGCACATAGTTGACCCGCAGCACGTGATTGGGAAATTTGTTGAATTCCGATCCCTTTAATCCGTAAACGCCACCTATGTTGTATTTCCACCTTTGATCCCGGAAACCGTAGCCCAGAGCGCCTTCGATGCGCCAGTTTTTACTCATTTTAGGCCCCGTACGTGCGCCGATGCGGAGGCGTGCGCCCTCTACTTCGTTGAAAGAATAGTAGGTACCCAGGGGGCCAAACTGGTATTTCCCCAATTCCAAATGCCCGCCAAAAAAAGTATAGGCCGCTTTGGTCATGGTTTTATAATACCTGGTATTGCGCAGGCTGTCGATATTGGTGTAGGTGGCTTTTTCCGACACATTGAGCGGTATGGGCCGACTTTGTTCCCAAAATAAAGGATCTGTTTTCTTAGCCGCATCCGGCAATGTGACGATCTCTGAAACCACTCCCTGCAAAACGGTATCCGGAATAACCGGGTTGATTTGGGGTAAATTATGTGTTACGAGTCGCTGGGCCACCATGCCCACCCCGCGTTTGTTGTACCCGAAGTGCATGCGGTAGTCTTCGTTGGACAGTACCCAGCGGCCGTTGGGAAGCAACTGAAAATCCTGCTCCACCAGAAGTTCCTTCACCCAGTTCAGATTGATGTTTGGGTTGACCGTAAAATTGATCCTGGAAACGGCGTAGGTGCTGTCAAGCACTATGTACAGGTCGCCCTGAAGCAGCATGTCCAGTTTGTTTTTGGGGTAAAACTCCAGGCGCACTACTTTTTTCCCGTGATCCATCAGGGTATCGGCCGAGTAATACCGGTAAAACAGGGGAGCATTTTTCGCGATCGGGCTCATGAACTTATCCGAAAGGATGTTCACGTAATTGTGGTAAATATCCACTTCCTGATACAGGTACTGCAGGCCTTTATCCAGGCCATCGTCGTCCACCATTTCGCCGAAACGAACCGATTTGGTGGCTTTTATGTATTTTTTCCAGCGCTTGGGATCGGAGCTGCTGTAATAATCCATCACATTTTCCTGGAGGAACACCGGCATCACGGGGATGCCGCCCAGTTTGCTGGTATCCGTGTTTTCCAGCACGAAACGCATGGGCTTTAGCCATTTTCTGGATTTGAGTTTTTCATCCAGATTGCTCAAGCCTAGAAAAATCTTCTCGTATTGTTCATCCTGATAGGTGGCCAGTTCGCCCACATGGTTTTTGTCCCGGTTGGCAATCACCAGTTCTATCAGCTCTACCACCGGATTGTCTTTTCGTTTGTATTTTTTTGCTTTGATGGTTACCTCTTCCAACTGGTTGCTGAGCGGCT
>JADZFI010000094.1 GCA_020850025.1 Saprospiraceae bacterium | reverse complement strand
GTAGTATAATCTTTGAGAAGCGAATCAAGTGTCATGGTGTTTTAGTGTTTGGGTGTTTTAGTGTTTGGGAGACTCGGTGTTGTGCCTTTTCTTTACAGCAGAGCCATGTAAAATCCGTCAAAGCCTTCGTCCTGGGGCAGGATTTTTTGATCGGTGAGCAGGGTGAATTCTTTGCCGATTTCGCTTTGCAGGAATTGATGTACCTGAAATTGGTTTTCGGAGGGTAATATACTGCAAGTTGCATATACCATGCGCCCGCCGGGCTTGGTAATAGGGGCATAGGATTGTAAAATGTCCTGTTGTGTCTTGCGCAGTAATTCGATTTGATCAGGCTGGAGTTTCCATTTTGCATCAGGGTTTCGGCGCAACACGCCAAGTCCGCTGCAGGGCACATCCAGCAGCAGTCGGTCGGCGGAATTGTAGAGGCGCTTGATGGTCTTTTTACTTTCGATCGGGCGGGTGTCGATATTGGAGGCGCCAGCCCTGCGGGCTCTTTTTCGCAGTTCGTCCAGCTTCCATGCGTGAGTATCCAGTGCAATGATGGAACCTTTGTTTTGCATCATGGCTGCTATGTGCAGGGTTTTGCCGCCACCGCCGGCACAGGCGTCCACTACTCGCATACCAGGTTCCGGAGCCAGCAGAGGGGCTACTTTCTGACTGCTGAAGTCTTGCACTTCGAACCAGCCCTTTTTGAACATGGCACTTTGGAACACATTTTTTCGCACTTTTAGCACCAGCGCATCGGTACCAGGCATGATTTCGGTTTCGATAGATTCCTGATGGAGTGCTTTTTGCAGTTTCTCGGGGGTGGTTTGGAGCCGGTTGGCTCTGAGCACTACTGAGGCTGGCTGATTGAGTGCATGTAATGTTGGGGGCCATTGATCTGAAAGTTCCTGAACGCCAAGGGTATCCAGCCAATCGGGTATACTTTCCCGAATGGCCCTGGGTACATCGCCGGTTTGTTGGAGTTTGTTACGCCACTCGTTGATTTTTTGCTGAAACTCCGCTGTGTTCAGGGGTTCCAATTCGCGCCAGGGGGGCAGTGCGATGTTCTTCAAAGAGAAGTGAATGCCTATGAGCTGCCAGAAATCTGACTCCTGAACGGGGTCTTTTCCCAGAATTTCCTGGTACAAGCGAAAATGTCGCAGCACCTCGTAGGTAGTTTCGGCGATAAAGGCCCGATCGCGGCTCCCTGCTTTGGGATGGGCTTTAAGTGCATGCTCCATTACTTTGTCAGCATGTCTTTTCTCGATAAATATGTTGATCAGGTTTTGCGCCACGACGCGCACAAGCAATGGATGCATAGAGAGCCTTTATAAAGAAGAACCTGGATTGGTACTAAAAAAAAGTCCCCCTCCGAACGTTTTCGGAGAAGGACGTCATCAAAACACGCTTCATTTTAAACCTTTATCTTGAAGCCATAAGGCTTGACTTTCGAGGAAAATTAATGGAGTATATATGATGCAAAGGTAAATGCCTTTTTTCAAAGGGAAAGGGGAATGTTCTATTTTTTTAACTAAATTTTGCAAATGAATTCAAAAACCTTGGGCTAATCCCCGTAGAGCAAGGTGTTAGCGCTTGCGACGGCGCCCCGAATTATTGCTGGAATTGCTGCGGTTGCTTCCACCTCTGTTGCGTCCGCCCCGGCGGCGACCACCTCCACCACCGTTACCTCCGGTGTTGTTGCGGACACGGCTGTCCAGCTTTCCTGCACCGGCAGCAAGTTTATCCAGGGAGTCGTGTCCTTCGTGCAGGGAGAGTTTACCGTTGGAAAGAATTTCCAGATCTTCCTTAACGATATCGTCACTTACATAATGTTCTTTGTTCCAGGTTTTATAGGCCAGCTTCATGTAAGAAGCAATCACCTCTACAAATCCTTCCTTCTTGGGTCCATCCGGCATTTCGATGGCTTTTTGAATCAGTGCATGAACGCTGTTGCCATAATGACGCATGCGTGTTGCTGAATTGAGGTATCCCAAAGGTTCAGGTTTGGGCTTATCCTCTTCTTTGCGGATGATGATGCCGGGAGGAGGTGTTACATCCAATTCATAATTGGCCAGTGCAAACACATGGTTCCATAGCTTTTCCCGGTAGTCGTCCATATTTCGGTTACCCTGTGGACCCAACTGGATCATCAAACCGATGATTGCTTCAACCGTTTTTTGCCGTTTTTGCGGAGACTCAAGCGTAATGGCATGCTGAATCATTTCCTGAATGGAACGACCATATTCAGGGAAACGGATGTTGGGCTTTTCGGTATTGTATTCTATATCGAGGTTATTCATGTTCGAGATTTTGAGTGTTCGAGTGTTCGAGTTTTCGAGTTTTCGAGTTTTCGAGTGTTTGGATTTCCGTTAACGCATTGGGTAATCTCAAGCTTTACAAAACTCAAAAACTCAAACACTTATTCCACCGTCACTGATTTTGCAAGATTTCTGGGTTGATCCACGTCGCAGCCGCGGAGAACGGCAATGTGGTAGGCCAGAAGTTGAAGTGGAATGACGGAGAGTAAAGGTGTAAATGGTTCTTCAATTTCGGGGATTTCAATGGTATGGTCGGCCAGTTTCTTGATGGTTTCTTCTCCTTCGGTTACAACAGCCACCACCACGCCTTTCCGGGCTTTGACTTCCTGGATATTACTGATCACTTTTTCAGAGGCGCTTTTGTTGGTAGCAATGACAAAAACGGGCATGTTTTCATCTATAAGTGCGATAGGCCCGTGTTTCATTTCTGCTGCCGGGTAGCCTTCAGCATGTATATAGCTGATTTCTTTCAATTTCAGGGCGCCTTCAAGGGCTACGGGGAAATTATAGCCGCGACCAAGGTAAAGCGCATTACCGGCATCCTTGAACTCAGTGGCAATGTATTCTACCTGTTTTTGGCATTTTTCCAGCAACTCCTGCACTTTATCAGGGATCAGCGACAATTCCTGCACCAGCTTTTGATATTGTGATTTGGGCAGATATCCGCGCTCATAACCCAATATCAGGGCCATCATGCTGAGCATGGTTACCTGGCCGGTAAAGGCTTTGGTGGAAGCTACACCGATTTCCGGCCCTACGTGGATATAAGAACCGCTGTGCGTGAGTCGGGCTATGGATGAGCCAACCACGTTTACAATACCGTAGGTAAGCGCGCCGCGCTCTTTGGCCAGTTCCAACGCAGCAAAGGTATCTGCCGTTTCGCCCGACTGGCTGATGGCCAGTACGATGTCGTCTTCTCTGACTACAGGATTGCGATAACGGAATTCTGAGGCATATTCAACTTCCACTGGTAGGCGTGCCAGATCTTCAATCAGATATTCTCCGATGAGGCCTGCATGCCAGGAAGTGCCACAGCCCAGGATGATCATTCTTTTGGCATTGATGATCCGTTTCATGTGCTCATCCATGCCTCCCAGTCGCACCCATCCGTTCTCTGCATTCATGCGTCCGCGCATACACTCGGCAATGGTGGTGGGTTGCTCAAATATTTCCTTGAGCATAAAGTGGTCATAGCCCCCTTTCTCCAATTGACCGATTTCCAGTTCTATTTCATGGATACTGTGAGGGGCTACCTCATTTCTCAGCGTTTTGATACTCAATTCCTTCCCCAATACACAAGTTGCCACTTGTTCGTCTTCGAGATAAACCACATTTTTGGTGTGCTCCACAATCGGGGTTGCATCAGATCCAATTAGAAATTCGTCTTTACCTATGCCTATTACCAGCGGGCTGGATCTCCGGGCAGCCACCAGTTTGTTTGGATCATCGCGATCCATTACCACAATTGCGTATGCTCCATGTACCTGTGTCAGGGCCAGTCGGGTGGCCTCTTCCAGGGGCAGTTTATCTTCCTTTTGAACTTTTTCGATGAGATTCACCAGTACTTCCGTATCTGTTTCGCTGGTGAAAGTGTAACCATGGCGCTGAAGAGCACTTTTTATGATGGCATAATTTTCAATAATGCCATTGTGAATCAGCACCAACCTGCCGCTGTTACTCGCGTGTGGGTGTGCATTGGTGTCATCAGGTTTGCCGTGAGTGGCCCACCTTGTATGCCCCATCCCTACATGGCCGCTTGTGTCCTGATCTTTGGCGAAAGCAACGAGATCCGCTACTTTGCCTTTCTTTTTATAGACTCTGAGCGACCCGTTTTGGAGCGCAACGCCGGCACTGTCATATCCACGGTATTCCAGACGAGTAAGGCCTTTAATGAGGATAGGATATGCCTTTTTGGGACCGATATAGCCAACAATGCCG
>JADZFI010000093.1 GCA_020850025.1 Saprospiraceae bacterium | reverse complement strand
GGCCTTTTTTTTCATTGTGCAACAACCAGCCGCTGAAGTAGTGGATCCTGGATCCGTAGCCGTTGATATAACCGCCCCAGTAGCGCAGCTCCTGCAGTTGGTTTTTGTAGGAAGAATAATCGCCCGAAGCAGCCAGGGCGATGGCCAGGCTGTTTTCCATAAAGGTCCAGCAGTCGAGTTCGCAGAGGTTGACGGCCAGACATTCTTCCGGGTTGCGGTCCAGGCAGCCGTTTACATATGGAGTGCCGATGAAACTGCGCGCTACGGCGAGCGTGCGCGCGGTGAGGCCGCTTTCACCCAGCGCTATTTTTTGTTTTTCGAGAAACAACAGGGAGTCGTTACCAGACTGGCACACCAAAGGCGGGCTGGATGGCTCCGAGGCAGCATACTCCCCCACAACTGCGCCTTCCTGCCTGAACATCCACAGACAGGGCAACAGAAGACTGAATAATCCGATGCCTTTCAGCAATCGGGCGAGTGTGCCAGTGTTTGTTCTTTCCACCATGCCAGCATTTTCTATGGTTTTAAAACAACAGACCAGCCAGGGTTGCCGACATATAACTGGCTAGGGTGCCTGCAATCAGTGCGCGGAAGCCGAGCTTGGCCAGGTCGGCACGACGACTCGGTTCCAGGGCGGAAATACCGCCGATCTGAATACCTACAGAGCCGAAGTTGGCGAAGCCGCAGAGGGCAAAGCTAACAATGGCAACGGTTTTGTCGGACAATAAATGACCGTCAATGATGGGTTTTAGTTGCAGATAGGCCACAAATTCGTTGGCTACCAGCTTGGTTCCCATGAGCGCGCCGGCCTGGGAAGCTTCGTGCCAGGGTACGCCCATCACGAAAGCGAAACCGGAGAAAAGGCCACCGAGAATAGAGTTCAGGCCGAATTCCGGATAGCCGGCCAGGCTGCCTGCAGCGCCGAGTATGTAGTTGATGAGGGCAATCAGGGCCAAAAAGCCCACCAGCATGGCCAATACATTGAGTCCCACCTTTAAACCATCGCTGCAGCCGGCAGAAATGGCATCCACGATGTTGGAGTGCTGTTTGCCTACTTTGAGTTTCACCACGCCCTGCGTTTCGGACTCTTCGGTTTCCGGCCACATGATCTTGGAAATGGCCAGAGCGCCCGGAGCCGCCATAATGCTGGCTGCAATGAGGTATTCTGCTTTCACGCCAAACAGGATATAGGTGGCCATTACGCCCCCGGCAATGCAGGCAAAGCTGCCCGTCATGGAGGCCATGAGTTCGCTCATGGTCATGCCCCGCAGGTAGGGTTTGATCATGATCTGCGCTTCCACCTGGCCCACAAAGGCGCTGGAAATATTGCTCAGCGCTTCAGCGCCGCTCACCTTCATAATGTAATTCAGGCCCTTGGCCAGAATTTCCACGATCCATTGCATCAGCCCGATGTGATAGAATATATTGACCAGGCAGGCTACGAAAATGATGGTGGGAATGATTTTGAAAAAGAAAATAAACCCGTTTTCCGGCCCCAGATAACTGCCCAGCTTGACATTGTCAGCCAGAATACCAAACACAAACTTGGCGCCTTCATCGCTGAAACTCAACACTTTGGTAACGGCCTTCCCCAACCAGCCGAAAATGGCCTGCCCTGCGGAGGTTTTCAGTATAAATACCGCCAACAAGGCCTGTAACAACAAGCCCATTCCCACTACCCGATAGTTAATGGCTTTGCGATTGTGTGAAAGTAAATAGGCAATACCCAAAATGATGACAATGCCGGCAAGTCCGATGAAACGATCCATGGAGGGAATGTGGTGAATGTGGTGAATGTGGGGAATAGGTGCAATGTGGGGAATGGGGTGGAATTTGGGGAATAGGTGCAATGTGGGTAATGGGGTGGAATATCAAAGCCGGCGAAAAGTACGAAGTCACTTTTGATTTCCGGAAATTTTGAATGATGCGCTACTTTCGCGCTCGATTTTAGTGGGTCCCCCCCCATTCCCCATATTAACCCCATTCCCCACATTAACCCCATTCCCCACATTAATAACATTCCCCACATTAATAACATGCGTCCATTTCTTATAGGTATTTGCGGCGGCAGCGGCAGCGGAAAAACCAGTTTTATCCGGAGGCTTCGCGAAAATTTTACAGAAGAGCAGGTCTGTATCATTTCCCAGGACGATTATTACTTGCCTCGTGAACAACAGCACAGGGATGTGAATGGCGAGTGGAATTTTGATCTGCCCAAATCGTTCGATAAAAAGAAATTCCGGCAGGATATTGAAATGCTGATGCAGGGAGAAAGCATCACCATTCAGGAATATGTGTTCAATAATCCCAATGCCACGCCTAAGATCCTGACTTTTAAGTCGGCGCCGGTGATCATTATTGAAGGGCTATTTGTTTTCCATTATAAAAAAATTGCCCGTCAACTCGACTTGAAGATATTCGTAAATGCCAAGGAAAACCTGAAAGTGATCCGGCGCATTCTTCGCGATCAGGTGGAACGCGGGTACCCGCTGGATGATGTGCTGTATAAATATCAGCATCATGTGCTGCCGGCCTACGAGCGTTTCATCCTGCCCTACAAGGAAGAAGCGGATATCGTTGTGAACAACAATCACGATTTTGAAGGCGGACTGGGAGTGATTGAAGGGTTTATTCGAAACAGGTTGATTGACGGTGGACGGTAGACGGTTTACGACCTACGATTTACGACTTGCGATTTACGACTTGCGATTTACGACGGAACGATGCCTCAACTGCCCTTGAAAGACCTAAATGACCCTAAATGACCTCACTACCCCCTAAATGACATCCCCTCCTCGCCTGTACACCCGGCCTTTTTTGCTTTTGTGCCTGTCGCATGCATTGTTTGCCGGGAGCTTCAATATGATGATTCCGGAATTGCCGGCATATCTGAGCAGTATGGGTGGTGCGGAACACAAGGGCTTGATCATTGCCTTGTTCACCATTACGGCCGGTATTTCCAGGCCGTTCAGCGGGAAGCTGGCAGATACGGTGGGCCGAATGCCGGTAATGTATGTGGGAACGCTTGCCTGTGTGATTTGCAGTGTTTTGTACCCGCAACTGGCTTTTGTAGGCGGTTTTTTGGCGCTGCGCTTTTTCCACGGTTTTTCTACGGGTTTTAAACCTACGGGCACTTCCGCCTATGTGGCCGACATTGTACCTGACGGAAGGCGGGGGGAGGCGATGGGCACTCTGGGAATTTGCTTCAGTTTGGGCGCCAGCGCTTCTCCGCCCTTGGGCAGCTGGCTGGTGAAGGCTTATGGTATGGATGCCATGTTTTACAGCTCCGCGCTGCTGGCCATCGTGTCTATGATGGTATTGGCCAATTTGAGCGAAACGTTGCGCACGAAACAGCGTTTTCGCTGGTCGTTGCTCAAGGTGGGTCGTGATGATGTGTTTGATCCGAAGTCGATTCCGGCTGCCATTGTCATGATTTTCTGCTACATCAGCTACGGTGTAATTCTCACGCTGGTTCCGGATTTGAGCGATCAGCTTGGCGTGGAGAACAGGGGAACCTTTTTTGCGATTTTTACGCTTTCCAGCGTCTCTACCCGACTTTTTGCCGGCAAACTTTCCGACAGACTGGGACGGGTGCCGGTGTTGAAGGCTTCTGCCTGGCTGATTGCGCTGGCCATGCTGGCTTTTGCCCTGGCCGATTCCAAATGGATGCTTTATGTAGCCTCGGTGGTGTTCGGGTTGGGCAACGGGGTCTTCTCCCCGGCCATTAATGCCTGGACGGTGGACCTGGGTGATCCCGGACGCAAGGGTCGTGCACTGGCCACCATGTACATTTCCCTGGAAGTGGCCATTGGAGGAGGCGCCTTACTGGCCGGTTGGTTTGCCGGTCATCTGGCAGGCGTCTTTTATTTTGCTGCCATCAGCAGCCTGTTGGGATGGGTGTACCTGAGTACCAGGGCGCCAGAGGACCATAAAAGCATTACCTGATGTCTTTTACGTACAATCCCAGGCTGCGGTGTCCCTGCCATTCTTCTTCGCGCACATGAAACAGGATATCAAAAGGCCTGCCCTGAACAGCTTCATACTTCTTACCCAGGCCAAATCCAATGCCGTTCAGTTCCGCCTGACAGCCTTCCTGCCGCAGGGATAACTTGACGTGGTTGTTCTCCAGTATTCGGGAGCGGCCGCTGTTGTACACATTTTCCGCCCAAAACATGGGGTTTTGGTTGTGAGGTCCAAAGGGCTCGAACTTTTTGAGCCATTTCCAGAAATCGGTTGTGATCTCGTCGAAGCGCAGCATGGCACTCACCTCCAT
>JADZFI010000092.1 GCA_020850025.1 Saprospiraceae bacterium | reverse complement strand
TCATACTTCCCGCCAAATGTTACCTGCATTAATACGCTGTTTAATCAGGATCCGCTTTTCCGGGACGCAGCCAATCATGATTACACCCTTCTTCCCTGCTCCCCATTGATCAATGCCGGTACAAATGCGGCAGTGGTGGATATTCCCACGGATATTACAGGCGCGCCTCGCATTCAGGGAGGCCGTGTAGATATCGGCGCTTTTGAAGCTCCGGCTTTCGCTTTGGCAACAGTACCGGAAGTAGAACCTGCCTGTGCAGGCGCTACCAACGGCAGTATATCCATACAACCGGCATTCGGATGTGAACCGCTTGAGTACCAATGGTCGCCGCCGGCAGGCACTGGCCCGGAGCTGAACGGATTGCCTCCCGGTGATTACGTCTATACCGTTACGGACGGGAAAGGGAGGCAAATTACCGATACGCTGACCATTCCACTTGCGCCGGCTCCGGATGTTTCGCTGCAGGCAACGGATATAACCTGCGGTTTATCTGTAGGCGGAACTATAACGTCCAACATTTCATCCGGCGCCGCTCCGTTTCACTACCAATGGCTTCCTATTGCCCCGGATACCGCCACACTCACCCAACTACAGGCGGGCGCCTACGCGCTCACCATCACAGATGCCAATGGATGCCTGGATTCTGCTGCCGCGCAGATATCGCTCGTGGGCGCCATCACCCTGCAGGTATCCGGGCAAGGCATTAGCTGCTTTGGCGTGGAAGACGGCTGGTTGTCGGCAACACCGGTTACGGGGGCATCGCCGTTTCAATGGAATTGGGCCGGTTGGCCGGGTACGGATGCTCTGGCGCAGCCGCTGGGCCCGGGTGTGTATGCCGTGACGGTGTCGGATGCCTACGGATGTTCCGCTTCGTTTGCTTTTCCGCCCATGAACCAGCCTGATTCGCTCTGGGCCACGGCCGCTGCCAGTCCGCAAACCGATCCGGATGTGCCCAATGGCGGCGCGGCCGTTACCGGTGTGTTCGGCGGTATGCAGCCGTACAGCTTTGAATGGAATACCGGCAGCACCCAGCAGGCCGTTGCCGGCCTAGCCGCAGGCAGCTACACGGTTACGGTGATGGACAAAAACGGCTGCGAAACCGCAGTGGAGGTAACGGTGCAACTGATCGTCGGCACAGACCATCCGGAGCAACAGGCGTTTTTGATTTATCCCAATCCTGCCTTTGACTGGGTATCGGTTTTGCTCCCCGAATCATTCCAGCAAGGCACCATTGAAGTACAGGACGCCTCCGGGCGTGAGCTGCTCTCTGTACCTGTTGCCGGAAATCCTACCCGGCTAAATCTTCAAAGTCTTGCTCCTGGAACATACGTGATTCATGTAAGAAATCGGGATGGTAAAAGCGTTTTTCTGGGGAGAGTGGTAAAGGGATGATGTCTTTAGTCAGGTATTCCAAAGGTTAAATTTTCGCCCACTCATTTGCATTTTACCAGGGTACATTATCTTTGTTACGCCTTGGCAAAAGGAATGTTTTTAAGGTAAATTTTTTAGGGAATAACGATTTTATATCCAGTTTTCAGCATGTATCATGAACCGACCAAGACTCAAAGTTTTTTCTTAGAGTTGTCCAGAACGCCGCTTCTCTGATTTTACGAGATAATCCACGATATAGCTCGCAGGCTTTGTTAATGCTCATTGCCTGCTGTTCCTGTGATTTTTAAACGATCAGTCAAACAGTGTAACAGCATTGTTGATTCCTTGTATTGCCCCGAAGCCAAGGTGGGGCAAATCTTGTTTATCTTTTTCCAACACCATTGAAACGCCAGTTCCAATGCGTAAAAACAATCATTTTTTGATTTCAAAAACCCTTTTCACATGTCAAACAAAATTTTGTTTTATAAAATTCGGGGGGGGGGCAAATAGTTCCTTGCCTATGCATACACCAGCTTGCCGTCTATGGCAATCCTTAAGTCTTTTTGCTGCTTTTTGGATATTTTCTAATTCAAGCGTGTATGCTCAGCTACCTGCTTTTGCATTCAATTGCCCAAGTGGAGGAGGCACACCAAGTTGGTATGTTGAAATTGAGCCCATTTCTACACCTGGTTGTGGTGAGGTGGAGTGTAATTTACAGTATTTTCAGGTGCGATTGGTAACCGGGCAGTCATTTTTAGGCAATCCAACCAGTTTTTTACTGAAATATGAGGAGTTGTCGCTTACCATAAAAATGGAAACTGATCCATCCGGAGGTCTTTCGGAAATAAACCAGGTGCTCACAGAAGATTGTTTTCCTTATGCTTTTCAAAGCAATTATCCTTTAGGCTTTGATCCGGGAAACGAAGTGACTTTTCTAACAACTGGTGATTGCAGTGGAAGTACTACCCCTAATATCACATTTTCCAGAGCAGGAGCCGGATTGCCTTACGAGGCAGATTTGTTTGTGATTGCGGTAAACGGAGTACCTGGAGAGGAAATTGTTTTTAGCTTGCTTCAATCCACGTACAATTGTCCGGATTTCTCTACTTACTGCACGGATGACTTGAATTTGTTTGCGGACTCCTATACATTTCTTGCGCCAAGTGGATCAGAAGCCGTATGTATAGCGTTTGGTGATTATGATACAGGGACCAATTTAATACCTGTCAAGGCCACAAACCCAACCGGCTCTCAGGTTGATTTTGAATATCTTTCCTTTACCATTGTAATGGATGCAGATAATATCATGGAAAAACCTGTATTGACAGGATTTGCCTATACTCCTGTTGAAAGTTCCGTTGATCCAATCTCTGGTACGGATGATTGGCGGATTTTTGTCAGGTTTGATGCTTCTGCAGGAATAAGTGTCCCGGTGTCCGAAGAAGAGTTGTTTTCGATTGAAATTGAAGGTCCGGTAAATCAATCTTTGGCCGCTCATGTGGATATTTGCTTTACTGAAGGTCAGTCACGAAGAGTTGGCCTAAGCACTTGCCGGAATATATGCCTGGATGATTGCGCTGATATTGATTTTGATGGGTTTGAACCTTGTGATCCCAATAACTTTACGGTTGTGGTGGAAGCAGAAGAAGCCGGTTCAACTTGCGAAGAGCTTGAAGTTAAGGTCCAGCTTAACTGGTCTTCCTATGCCTCAGCACTGGATTTCGACCAAATTCGTATTGCAGTTGAATTTGATCTGCCTTCTGGAGTCACCATTGATCAAATAGGAACAAATACTTTCGGTTGTCCTGCAAATCCTACCTGCAATCCTGGCGGCGGATTCACCAACTGCTTCAAAATTGAT
>JADZFI010000091.1 GCA_020850025.1 Saprospiraceae bacterium | reverse complement strand
GATGATAATGCGCTCGATCGGCCCAACCATATTGCGTTCCCAGGGCTGAATTACAATCGTACGGGAATCGCTCACCTGAAGATTGGCCACCTGCGTGATCGGAGTAGGGGTACCGTAATAATCCACCATCAAATCGGCCACCAGGGAAGTGGACGCTTTGCCGGTTCTAACTTTTGCCAACTCGTGATCAAGGTGCTCCAGTGCTTTTTTCATGTGGGCCTCTGCTTCGGCCATGATTGATTGTACGTCTTCCATATAATGTGGTGAATGTGGTTAATGTAGTGAATATGGGTTTAATGTGGTTAATGTGGGGAATGTGGGGAATGATTTCCGGGTGCAAATGTCACCAAGTTTTCGTTTTTATACGAAAAGAGAGGTAGAAAATCTCATCCTGTGTACCTTGGCACTGCATTTACACATGCAAGCTGTTTCATGCCTGAATTGCACGAAATAAAACGAACCTTGTCGCGCATCGAAAAACTGGAGCGAGATGTGAGTCTCAAGCAACTGCAAATCAACAGTTTGCTGGCTATCACACAAGCTATTAACGACAATGTAGCCGCCGTTGATCTGTTTAACATGTACACTACTTTTTTGCGGTGGGAGATGGAACTCCGCAAAATGTGCCTCTTTTTGCGCGATAACGGCATGTGGGAGTGCAAAACGCACCTGGGTATTGATGAAAATCTTTTGGAGCACGACATCAGCAAGGAGCTGGATCGCTACCGTTCCACCCAGGGTCTGGAGAAATCAGAGCATCCGCTGGTACGGGAGTTTGATCTGGTAATACCCGTCATGCACAAGAACGAAGCCATTGCCTACGCCTTTATTGGCGGCTTCAAGGACGACGACGATGTGTACAACAAGGTGCAGTTTGTTACTACCATCACCAATGTTATTGCCGTAGCCATTGAAAACAAGCGCCTGTTCAAGGAACGCATGCGCCAGGAAGTGGTGAATCGTGAGCTGGAGGTGGCAGCAGAAATCCAGCGTACCCTGGTTCCCTGGCGTCTCCCCTCGGGCGACAACTATGAACTCTCCAGCATTTACAAGCCGCACTTTGCCGTTGGTGGCGACTATTACGATGTCGTCGAGTTTCCAGATGGCCAAATTGCTTTTTGCATTGCCGACATTACCGGCAAAGGAGTGGCTGCGGCTCTGCTGATGGCCAATTTCCAGGCCAATTTTCGCGCCCTCATTACCCGTCGCCCTTCACTGGAAGATATTGTCAATGAACTCAATTCGGCCGTGTACAATGTAACGAATGGCGACAAATTCATCACACTATTCATTGCCCGGTATGATACCAATACCAGAACCCTGCATTATGTAAACGCCGGCCATACGCCGCCGGTACTGGTAAGTGATGGAGAGGTTACCCTGCTAAAGAATGGTTGCACCTCTCTTGGCTGGCTGCCGGAACTGCCATTTTTAGAAATCGGCGGCCTGAGCTTGACCAGCGAGGCCATTATTTTTTCCTATACCGATGGGTTAACGGAGGTGCGCAACTCGGCAGGAGAAGAATTTGGCGAAGATAATCTGCTGAAATTCCTCCAACAGCACACGCAGGAAGGCGCCAAAGAGTTGAACACCCAATTGCTCCGACACCTCGAAACCTTCCGGGGCAGAGAACCCTGGCCGGACGATATTACCGTGCTTACCTGCAAGGTGTTTGCGTAGTTATTCCCACTCTTTTGCCTTCCGGTACGCCACGCCGCGGAAAAAGGCCACCGGCGTGCCGTCCTGTTTGGTCACCTCAATGGCATAATTGGATATGGACTTGCCCAGGTTGTCTTCCCGGGCAATGGCCGTCAGCTCATCGCCTTCAAATACCGGCGCCACATGCTCCACCGTACAATGGATGGAAACAGCATGACGGCCATGCGAATTGCAGGCAAAGGCAAAGGCGCTGTCGGCCAGGGAGAATGAAATACCTCCGTGGGCCACGCCAAAACCGTTGAGCATCTCCTTGCGCACGATCATCCGAAGGGTACAGGTTCCCTGATCAATAGACACGAGCCGTATCCCCAGCCATTGGCTGAACGGATCGTTGTCATACATTTTGTGAAAAATATCCAGTGGTTGCATGGCACAAAAGTAAATCGCCGAAGCTTAAGAAAAGCTCCGGCGATTTACATAGAAATGGAGCTGCCCTTACCCGATGGTGATGTCCACCACCTCGAATTCCAAAGCTCCACCCGGCGTGGTGATTTTAGCTACCTCGCCTTTGACCTTGCCGAGCAAGCCCTGACCAATAGGAGAGGTCACGGAAATTTTCAGTTGCTTGGCATCTGCTTCACTTTCCGATACCAGCTTATAGGTCATTTCCTTGCCGGTTTTGATGTTTTTTATAGTAACATTCGACAGGATGGCCACTTTGGAGGCATCCAGTTGACTTTCATCAATGACGCGTGCAGTGGAAAGCACCGTTTCCAGCTCGCTGATTTTCAACTCCAAGAGGCCCTGGGCGTCTTTAGCAGCATCATACTCTGCATTTTCAGACAGATCGCCCTGAGCACGAGCCTCCGCGATGGCGCGCGCGGCTTCCATTCGTCCTGTAGTTTTGAGCTCTTCCAGCTCAGCCTTGAGTTTGTCGTACCCGCCCTGAGTCAGGTAATTGTAATTTGCCATCTTCAAAATAATTTGGTGAGAAATGGATGAAACACAGGCCTGGAATACATTTTTCAGGCCTGAAGTCCTGCCACAACGAGGCTATTGGGCAGAAAAAAACAGAAACGCTCTCGTCGCATGGACAAGAACGTTCCTGTTATAATTCCTGCAAAGGTAAGGGCATTTTACCTAAAGAAAAAGACCTGGGGTGAAATTTCTTTTTTTCTCCCTTTTTTAACTCAGCGCCCTGAGGACTCCGTTTCCCTCCCGCTCCCAAACCATTTTATGGTTCGCTCCCCTAATCCGGGCGCGCTGACATGAACCAAATACACGCCGCTGGACACGGCAAATCCTTTGTTATTTTTCATATCCCATTCCAGATCCGGCGCAATTTGCCGGTACGGCTGGTAGCTTTCATCGCGTTGGAACTGACGGATGAATTTGCCATTCAGGGCATAAATCGTAACCGTGCATTTGGCAGGCAGGTTGGTAATTTTAACCGTACTGGTAAACGAGGAAGTTTCATACTCCGAAAAGCCGTAGTAGGGGTTGGGCACCAGCTTGATGGAGTCCAGTGCCCGATCCACTTCTGCTCCGGCCAGAGTGCCTGGTTCACGGCCAGAAATGCTGAACTGATACCTTGGATGACCGGTTCGTTTGCCGGCATTCTGATCCTCAAACCAGGTTTGATACGAATTATCTACGCGCAGTTTGATGCGGGTTTCTGTGGGAATCAGGCCTTCGTTGTACGACTTCATCTGGAACTGGTCAGCTACTGCCACCATACCTGCCCATGCAATTCGGCCTACCTGCTGCACTTTGAGTGCATTGGCGCCGAACTCCGGCGTCAAACGCTTGCGAAGCGCATTGCAAGAGTCGTAGTTGGTGTTCATGACATAGATCCAATGATGGCCACCCAAAACTCTCTGCCACATGCCTGGCAAGTCAGCAGCCAGGAACTGGCTCGTTGGGTTCCACATCATGTCGCGGCCCGTGAAGTTCGGATCAAGGTTTTTGCTGTAACCGGAGTTTTCACCGAAGAAGATATTAAGGCGACGTCCAGTTTCAACATCCACCGCATAGCCCGGGAACCAGCCCATACCGTACACCGGTTGTCCCTGCTGTGCAGCCGGGATACCCTGGTTGGCCGGAGCTGTAGAGGGGTTCAACTCGCCGTCCGGATCAGGCAAGCCGTCGTTGTTGGCGTCGTTCTTGCCTACAGACAGTGAGTAACGGGCGTCGAACATCCGGCGACCTCTGTTGCCGTTATTTTGGGTGTTCACCACGGTAGTATCGGCGGTATAATTCCTCGAAGCTGTCTCAATCACTACGCAGCGGCTCCACTTGGACTTATCAGGGGTAAGTACAACGTCGATATTCGGCAATTCAGCCAATTTAGCCGCTCTGTTACCCACTGCAGCATTGTTCAGAGCATCTGTCCAGGCTGGTGTGATATAGATCGGCTCGGTGGCATCGCGATCCCAGTCGGCCAACACGTAAGGAACAAACCATCCATCTCCGAGGGTGCTCAGACCCTGGTTGGGGTCCAATGTTTCATCTTCTTCCAGAGCGCCTGTCTTGACGTAGTTGAAAAGATCTGTGTTGAAGCCAACCTGCAGACCGTCCCGAAAGCCGGACAACCAGGCCTGGTTTGGATCGGCGTATTCCACTTCAGCACCGATGCCACCATTGCGTTTATCCAACTTCTGGCCAGGTTCGCCTGTTTGGGCAATGCTGACGGAAAACCCGTATTCCCGCACAATCGGTTCATTCAAGGTCTGAATGGTTTTTTCAGAGCGAATTACCTTTCCGTCAGGCAGTTTGCGCAGCTCCCAGCGAGCATTTTCATCCAATTCGTTATCGGTCAAATCATCATCCACCAGGGCCAGCTCATAGGTTCCGTCTTTCACTTCGTAAGGATTAAAGATGGTGACGTTGATGGGGCCGCGCCCCGCCTGGTAGCTGAGGATACTGTCGAAGCCCGGCTCCAGGATACGGTTGCGGGTTTCTTCCGTCAAATCCAGAAAATGCCCCCCGGCGCCCTGCCCTTCCAGGCGGGTGACCACTACCCCATCACCGTAGGCGGCATGGAGACGGCGGTCAAGCACAGGCCGTGGTACCACGGTTTTGATCTGAATATTGCGGCGTCCGGAGAGGAAGGACTTATCCTGTCCGGTCACCGGATGGGTGAACGGATCCAGCGGCTTGAAATTATTATAGGCATAAGCCACTACCGCATAGTAGTATTTCTTGTGGTTGATCAGGCTCTTGTCATTGCCGGCGGCAAATTTGTCCTCCTTAATGGAGAAGGTATGCCGAATGCCCTGGTCTGCGCCTTCAACGGCCAGCACGGGGCGGTACACCAGTTTTTGGGTAATCGGATCGCGTGTTTTTTCCCAGTTATAGATTTTTCCGATGCCGTTTTTCACATCCACCTGGTACACCAGTCTTCCTTTCTCCGGGTTGGTGAAATCTGAGGGCTGCACATGTTCATCTTTTAACTGATAAATCAGATAGCCTTCAAATTTGTACCTGAGCGTTTCGCGCACGGCCGGATCGGACGAGTTTTGAAGAGAAGCTGAGGCCAGCCAGTCCAGTTCCGAATAATCTTCATTCTCTGTAACGAAATTGTTTGAATTGCCTTTTTCATTGCTTAAAACGGCAATGAGCTCTTCATTCAGTTCTATCCAGTCGGTATTGGGAGCATCCGGACCGCTCATCCCCCCAAAGCACTCCTCGAACAGGCTTTGCGCCACTGCGTCTGCCCGGAAAAGGCCCTCCAGATCGGGGCAGGGGTATTCCATATCAGGCACCCAGGGGATGCCGATGATCAGTTCGTTTACAGCGCCGGGAAGAAGTGTAAAAGGGCCTGAAGCCTGCAAATGGGCCACGGAAGTAATCCACCCCCAGCACCGGAATCTTGTTGCCATAGGTAGGCGCCCCACTCGGGCAAGTAGCATCCGGATTGCCATCTACTTCATCCTGATTGTACACATACATCAGGCTTCTTGTTGTATCGCAACCTATGTAATCGTCTTCATCGCAACCCAGATCGGGGTCTATCCACATGGCAAAGAAAGTGGAGTCAATCCGATCTGTTGCCCGGTTAATCAGCTTATACCGCTGGAAGGTCATGTCGTGCAATTCATCACTGGTTGCAAAACCAAAGGCTTGCACCTGCACCTCCATTTGGATGGCCCGCCCTTGTGTACGTGCATGTGGCTGCCCACCGCCATGATCGT
The DNA here is from genome assembly GCA_020850025.1 of Saprospiraceae bacterium. Lineage (GTDB taxonomy): Bacteria > Bacteroidota > Bacteroidia > Chitinophagales > Saprospiraceae > M3007. Next base: position 4,718 of record JADZFI010000091.1, on the reverse strand, counting down.
TAAATATCCAGAAAATCATTTCATCCGGGTAGCGATCTATGGCACACCCACGGATTTCGATGGCAGGATAATCGCCTTCAAGGGGATCGTAAGTACCAAAGGTTGGGCCATGGTCGTAAAATCCGGCCAGTGCCTGCCCGGTAAAAGGCAGCTCGAACCCCCAGGTTTGATAAAAATATTCATTGCCTCTCGCCGGCCAGCCTTTTACGCCCTTGGGGATATCATCAGGGTTTAAATTGCCTGCGGCAATATTCGCCAGGTGCTTTCTGATTTCCTCGCTTGTAACCCTGAAATGCCGGTCCCAATTGACGCAGGTAACGGCATCTGTAATACCGTTCAGACTAAGCGGTCCGGGCCAGAAATCATTCCGGTCATCAGAGCGATAGGTCTGGCATGCCAGCTTCAGATTGTTTCCCGGATCCAGTCCACCCAGCCAGATGGCTCCGGCAAACAGAGAGGACACCTCCGGCAATCCGGAATCCGGATCCACTTTGGGCACTATGTAATTGCCACCGTTGAGATCCCACCAGCAATCGCCACCGCCCCGGAGCCGGGCGCGCACGTTGTTAACCGACTGATCAATGGCGCTCCTTGAACTGGCGCACACATCGCGGTATTGGGCTGCTTTAGTCGGTTTTACCGCCTTCAAACCATCCGGTTCGCGGGCGTCAGCGGGTTCGCAGGCCGCTAAAAGCAGCAGGATGGCGAGTGTTATCCGTATCAAAGTTTTCATAAACGCAATGGTGTGGGTGAATAATAGGGTGGCTGACCTTTCCGCTACAGAAAAGCCGCATTCGTATCCAATCTTGTTTTTAACAGCGTAGGGAACTTGGAGAACTACGGGGGTAACCGTGTTTTAATATAGACAGTAAAAGGGCGCTAAATGGTTGGCTATGAATATATTATTATGTTATTAATCCTAAAAAAACATGAGTCATTCCGAAATCCATCGGAATGACTCATGCCAAGAGTAATATAGTTGCCGGAATTAGAATTCCAGACGCAGACCCAGGTTGTGAATACCGTTGAAGATCTTGGTCTGACGGTAGCCATAGTCAAGGCCCAGGCGGGTATCAGTGCCTTTGCGCACCGGAATGTTGAAGCTCAAACCGCCGCTGACACCGTTGTCGATGGTAGCCTCTACACTGTTTCCGTCCAGTTCAGCTTTGTAACCTGCACGAAGTGCGAAGTTTTTGCCTACGGAAAATTCCACACCACCACCCAGCTGGTCGCGGGAGAAGGCATTGGAAGTGAAGTTACCCATGAACGACAGGCGGTTGTTGGTACCCAACAAAACATCGTAGGAGGCGCCGATATTCAACTGTGAAGGAAGTTCGTATGCGGTGGTACGCTCGTAGTAGGTGTTGTTGTACTGTACCGGGCCTGGGTTAGGCAGGTTGCGCGACAAACCTTCGCCGGTAAAGCGCATTTTGGAACCCACATTGCGAAGTGAGATACCGAACTTGAAGTTATCGTTTTCTCCTGTTACGTACTGAACGCCAGCATCCAAAGCGAAAGCGCGGGCGCCTGCGTTGCTGATGGATTCGTTTACTACTTTAGCCGTTACCCCTACAGATACTTTGTTTTCGAAAAGGTGGGCATAGGAAAGGCCCATGTTGAAATAGGTAGGGCTGAAGGTAGCGCCGGAGCCTTCCGGCGTTTCAGTGGTAGTCAGATCGAATTCACCCAGATCCATGGCCACCAGGCTTACGCCCAATACGCCACCGCCTTTGCCGATTGGCAGGGCAAGACCCAATGCATTCAAATTGATCTCACCAATGTAACGGGTGTGCCCCAACTGGATTTGGGTACTGGTAACTCTCGACAGGCCTGCTACGTTGAGGTAAAGGGCTTCTGCACCTGAGATGCTGGAGGTATTCATGGCATGAAGACCTGCGCAACGCGCCCAGGGATTGATGATCAACTGGTTGGCTCCAGCTTCACCCTGACGATCCGGGTTACCTGCAATCGACTTACCCAAGCCAATAAAGCAAGCAAAGGCAATCAGAATGGTATATCTATTATTCATGATCGATGAATGAGTAGGTGTGAGAAAGGTTAATCAGGGCCCCCGGTCTGAATAAGGGGGCCCTGATCAATGTGTCAATATACCGACGCTACAAGCCCGATGGGTCGTATTGTCGGGCTATTCCGAACCACTTTATCGTTCGTTCGCCTAAATCCGGAGCACTTATATGCACCAGATAAACGCCACTTGCTACCGGAATGCCTTTTGCGTTTTTCAAATCCCACTCAATGGCAGGAGAGATCTGCTGATAAGGCATGTAGGTTTCATCCCGGTTGTACTGGCGGATGAACTTACCATCGAGCGAGTAAATGGTAACCTTACATTTACCTGGCAGGTTGGTAATTTTCACCGTGTTGGTGAACTGCGAGGTTTCATACTCGGAGAAACCATAGTATGGATTTGGTACCATTTTAATGGAATCGAGCGCATTTTCAACCTCTATGTTTGACAACACTGTTGGTTGGCTTCCCTGGATGGTGAACTGGTAACGTGGGTGACCGGTGCGTTTGTTGGCATCGTTGTCGTTGTACCAAGTCTGGTAAGTGTTGTCAACGCGCAGTTTGATGCGTGTTTCCGTCGGAATAAGACCTTCGTTGTACGATTTCATCTGGAACTGATCTGCAACAGCCAGCATACCTGCCCATGCCAGACGGCCCAACTGCTGAACTTTCAGGGCGTTAGCGCCAAACTCCGGCGTCAAACGCTTACGAAGCGCGGTACAGGAGTCGTAGTTGGTATTCATAACGTATACCCAGTGCTGACCACCCAGAACAGCTTGCCAGAGACCTGGAACGGCATCAGACAAGAACTGGCTTGTTGGGTTCCACATCATGTCGCGGCCCGTGAAGTTTGGATCCAGATTTTTGCTGTAGCCGGAGTTTTCACCGAAGAAAATGTTCAGGCGACGGCCGGTCTCAACATCCACTGCATAACCCGGGAACCAGCCCATACCGTACACCGGTTGTCCCTGCTGTGCGGCAGGAATACCCTGGTTGGCCGGAGCTGTTGTAGGGTTAAGTTCTCCATCCGGGTCGGGCAAACCATCGTTGTTGGCGTCGTTTTTACCCACAGAAAGAGCATAACGGGTATCGAATATCCTTCTGCCCCTGTTGCCGTTGTTCTGCGTTTTTACTACGCTGGTGTCGGAAGTGAAATCTCTGGATGCAGTTTCAATCACTATGCAACGGCTCCACTTGGACTTATCGGGGGTGAGCACAATGTCGACATTAGGCAGTTCAGCCAGTTTGGCAGCTCTGTTACCTACTGCGGCGTTGTTCAAGGCATCCGTCCAGGCTGGTGTGATATAGATTGGCTCGGAGGCTTCATCACGATCCCAGTCGGCCAATACATAAGGAACAAACCATCCGTCGCCCAGAGTACTCAAACCCTGATTTGGATCCAGTGATTCATCTTCTTCAAGAGCACCCGTCTTAACGTAGTTGAACAGATCGGTATTAAATCCGATGGGCAATCCATCCCGGAAACCTGTCAGCCAGGGTTGGGTAGGATCAGCGTATTCAACTTCAGCACCGATGCCACCATTGCGTGCATCAACCTTCTGACCTGGCTCGCCGGTTTGAGCAATGCTCACGGAGAAACCATAATCAAGTACGATCTGCTCATTAAGGGTTTCAATGGTCTTTTCAGAGCGGATCAACTGTCCGTCAGGCAACCTGCGCAGTTCCCAGCGTGCATTGGCAGCCAGGGTATTATCGGAGAGGTTGTCGTCTACGAGGGCCAGTTCATATTGTCCGTCCTTAACCTCAAATGGGTTGAATATCGTAACATTCAATGGGCCACGGCCTGGCTGATACGTCAGCGTACTGTCGAAGCCATTAGCAATGATCCGGTCACGCGTAGCCTGATCCAGGTCGAGGAAATTGCCACCGGCGCCCTGACCTTCCAGACGGGTGATCACCACGCCATCTCCATATTTGGAGTTCAGGCGTTGATCCACGATCGGGCGAGGGATAACCGTTTTGATCTCGATATTGCGACGGCCGGCCAGGAAAGGACGCTGCTGCCCGGTAACAGGCTGGGCAAACGGATCCAGTGGCGCGAAACTGTTATGGGCGTATGCCACCACGGCGAAGAAATACTTCTTGTGGTTGATCAGGCTCTTGTCGTTACCGGCTGCAAACTTGTCTTCCTTAATAGAGAAAGTGTGACGGATACCCTGATCGGCGCCTTCAACGGCAAGCACAGGGTAGTACACCAGTTTGTTGGTCGTTGGGTCGCGGGTTTCTTCCCAGTTGTACAACTTCTTAATATTGTTTTTGATGTCCACCTGGTAAACCAGACGACCTCTTTCCGGATTGTTGAAGTCGGCAGAAGAAACGTTTTCGTCTTTCAGCTGATAAATCAGGTAACCTTCAAACTTATACTTTGCAGTTTCACGTACAGCAGGATCCGGGCTGTTTTTGATTTCGTCCGGAGCAAGGAAGTCAATCTGCTCGTAGTCTTCGTTTTCGTTGACAAAGTTGTTGGATTCCGGGAAGCGTTTGTTGGTCAAAATGGCCACAATCTCCTCATTCATTTCAATCCAGTCAACTGTTGGCGCATCAGGACCATCAAGCAACTCAAAGCAGTTGTCGAACAGACCCTGTGCCAGTTTGTCGGCGCGGAAGAGGCCTTCCATATCAGGACATGGGTAATCAATGTCCGGAACCCAGGGCACACCAATGATCAG
>JADZFI010000090.1 GCA_020850025.1 Saprospiraceae bacterium | reverse complement strand
TTCTGCTTGGTTTTGTCGAACTCTGCCTGGGTCATTTGTTTGTCGCCCACAAACTGGTTCACTTCTTTGATCACCTCCTGGATGCTCTCCTTTGTTTTGTCGGATTGTACCGGGGCAAATACCACGAACGGACGCTGGCCGCGGGTATTCTGGATGGTGGAACGGGCGCCATAGCTCCAACGCTTGTCTTCGCGGATGTTCATGTTGATGCGGCTGGTGAAATCACCACCCAAAACGTTGTTCATCTGCTCGATGGCAACTTCATCCATCTGGCCATAAGGCTTGGTGAGGTAACCTGCCACGATAAGGCTTTGCTGACTTTCCGGACGGTCGATCAGGAAGATCTTGTTGGCAGTATTGTTGTTTTTTACTTCAGGAATTACCTTTTTGGTAATGGTCCCCTGTTGCCAGCCGCCAAAGCGTTTTTCCAGTTTCGCCGTCAGTTCTTCAATGGTAATGTCACCAGTTACCACAATGGTAGCATTGTTGGGACGCAGCCATTTGCCGTAAAACCCTTTGATATCGTCCAGTGAGATACTGTTCACAGATTCCTCTTCGCCGGAGCCGCTCATGGGCATGGCGTATGGGTGATTTTCGCCGTAGAGCAAAGTAGGCATTACGCGCATCACCATGCTTTGCGGGTTTTTCTTCTCGTTTTGGATCCCACTCAGTTGTTGTGCCTGCAAACGTTTGAAGTCGGCATCCGGGAAAGACGGGTTCAGCACCACATCGGCCAGGAGGTCCAGGCTGGGGTCGAGACTTTGCTTGAGGGTGTTGAGGTTAACGTAGGAATTGTCCAGGTCGCTGAAAGTATTGAGGCTGGCGCCCAGCAATTGCAGACGTTCGTTGATCTGGAGCGAGTTCATGGACTTGGTGCCTTCATCCAGCATGTCCATGCCCAGTTTGGCCAGTCCCAGTTTTCCGCCGAATTTATCCGTGCAATAGCCGGCATCAAACATGATGTTGGCAGAAACGGTCGGACTTTCTGTGCGGCGTGCCAGCACCACTTTCATGCCGTTTTTGAGGGTAGCGCGCTGAATGGTGGGGAATTTAGCCGCCACATTTTTGTCTACTTCAGGCGCCTTGGAACGGTCGGCCTCGTTGCCGGTTACGCTGTATTCCGGGAATGGGTCACAGATCATGGTGATGTCGCCGTCGGTGAGCCATTTTTGGCAAACCATCTGAACGTCTTTGGCCGTGACCTGGTTGATCCAGTTGTTGAAGGTTTTGTAAAAATCCGGGTTTTTAGCGTACACTTCATTTTCTGCCAGCAGATCACTTTTTCCGCCAAAGCCGCCAATGCGCTCCAGTCCTTTGATGAATCCGGCGAAGTAGGAGGCTTTTACGCGTTTCAGTTCTTCTTCTGTTGGACCGTTTTTGATCAGATCATCCAGAATTTCCCGCACCGCCAACTCCACTTCTTGCACGGTCTTGCCTTTTTTTACATTGACCATAAATGTAAAGGAGCCACCAATTTCGGAGGGGCCGTTAAAGCAGTTGGCAGAGGTACAGATTTGTTTTTCGTACACCAGCTTTTTAAACAGACGGCTGCTTTTGCCTGAAGACAAGACACTTGCTGCAACGTCCAGTGCTGCATTTTCCTTGTTTCCCCATTCCGGCGTATTCCAGGAAATAACGATGCGGGACTCCGGAACACGATCCTGATAATGAACACGTTTGCTTCCGGTGCGCTTGGCAACATTCACTTCCGGGCGGGCAATGGTAGGGCCTGCCGGAATATTGCCAAAGTATTTCAACACCTTTTCATAAGCCGCTTCAGGAGTGATATCACCTGCAATGACTACCACAGCATTGGCCGCGCCATAGTAAGTTTTAAACCACTCATGTACGTCTTCCAGACTGGCGGCATTGAGGTCTTCCATTTCTCCTATAACGGTGTGGCCGTATGGGTGGTGAGGCGGGTATGCTTCTTTTTGCAGGATATCCCAGCCTTTTGCGTAGGGTTGGTTCTCGCCCTGGCGTTTTTCATTTTGTACTACGCCGCGTTGTTCGTCCAGCTTACCCTGGTCAATGGCGCCGAGTAGGTGACCCATGCGGTCACTTTCGAGCCAGAGTACCTGATCGAGGGCGCCCACCGGCACGTTTTGGAAATAATTGGTGCGGTCGTCATTGGTAGTACCGTTCAGATCAGTTCCTCCGATGGCTTCCAATGCCTGGAAATAATCGGTGTTAAAGTGTTCCGAGCCGTTGAACATCAGGTGTTCAAAAAGGTGGGCAAAGCCGGATTTGCCGGGCTTTTCATTTTTTGAGCCAACATGATACCACACGTTTATGGCCACTATAGGCGCTTTGTGGTCTTCATGTACGATTAAACGCAGGCCATTTGGCAAGACATACTTTTTATAAGGTATGTCAATGGCATTGGGGTCGTACGTTGGAAGGTCTTGTGAAAAAAGGGTCAGGGCCGAGAAGAGTAGGAGGCCCAGAAGTGAAAGTCGTTTCATAACTTCGTTCCTGTGTGATGATTGGTTAGACAAATTCATGGCTTGGGTTGTGCATAAACGCCAGACATGGCGAATTAGCGCCCGAAGATGGTTCATTGTTTCGTGGAATGACAAAAGATTGGATAAATGGTTGATAAGTGAACCTGAACAGTCGACCAAAGTCCGTAAAAACAGAGGCAACAACAAAAAAACCGGAGCGTAAAAAAACGCTCCGGTTCATGACAGGAAGATTTACAAAATGAATGTGCAATAAAGCGTGTTCTAATACACTTTTTCGGATTAAAAGAAACTTGACTCATCCGGTGGTTGCTGTATGGCAGGAAGACAGGTTACTCTTCCCTTATGTTGGAGTTCCCAACAGACCAGCGTCTCTCCTGACAAAAGAGATTACCGGGGATGAAAGGTGTAAAATGTAATCAAAAGGTTAACTTCTTATGGTTTTAGGGTGATGAAGCGGGATTAAAGTGATTTCAGGCGGAGGCCTTTTATGTGCTCAAATGGTGGTGTGCATGTTTTTTGACTCCAGCGGCATGAAATGTGTGCCGTCGGTGATTATGGCATGATATCGTTGTTGATGATATAATCGGCGTTTTCATTTTCTCCTCCTTTGTCAATTACAGTGCCGTTGTTAGAGGTATCCCCACAATCCGTAGAGGTAATTGCATCTGGAGAAATGGTAGTGAGGAGCAAGTGAGCGAGGAGGAGAACAAGTTCCATATTGTGTGAGTCGTTTTATTTTGTGAATCAAATGTGTCACAAAGGTCAAACGACCACTAGTCCTAAAAAAGGACAGAAACCCTGATTTCAATACAGGCAGATTCAAGGCATGGAACTCCCAGTGTCCCCAGCGCCGCTGTGGATAGGTCAATGAACTGAACAACCTTAGGCAATTACGCGCCATTCAAACTTCAAGTCGAATGGGCGTATATATATGATTATTGCTTTTGCAAAATGATGCTACATTTGTCTGGTTTAAGGATTAACAAAGGTATGTGTATGAAAAAGGCCCAAAAAAGGACAATTTGGCCGTTTTCAATACATGGTGAATTATTGATAGGGGTTATTCCCAAATGCTAAGAACCGATTATGGATTTTGATGCCCTCAAAGATTTGGTTAAAACCATCACCCGAAACAAGGTCAAGCAAATTGAAGTGTTAGGTAACCCGGGTGAGGAAGGCAGCATGGTGGAAGCCTTGTACGATGCCATTGCCAAAGACAAAGTAGGCTCTGACGAGGAGGCTGCCCGTTTGATGTATGGCAAGAATGAAAGTCCCAAATCTCAGGCCTATCTTCGTTTAAAGGGTCGCTTGGAGCGAAACCTGATCAATACGGCCTTCTTTGTGGACGTGAATCAGCCGATGTTCAACGAACGAACCAAGGCTTATTACAATTGCTATCGCGATTTTGCTGCGGCCAATATTCTGTTTGTCAGAGAAGCTACCAGGCCCGGTATTGATATTCTGGAGCATTTGCTTGAACAAACCATAAAATATGAATTTACGGAGCTGACAGCCGAGGTAGCTTCAAGGCTTAGAAGGGAATACTCAAGAGTAGGGTCGGTAGCCTTGCATGAGCGGTATGCCAAAATACACAGGGAATATGAGGAGAAGCGCAGGCTGGAAATGCAGGCATTGGAGTATTTTGAAAACCTTATTAATTATTACATTGTTCGGCGATCGCCAAATGAAGAAACACATCAACTTGCCAGTACGTATTACGATGAACTTCAGCCACTAAGCAGCAAGGCCGATACCTGCCAATATCACTTTCATACTGCTCAAATTGGCATCATCAAATACCTCTCGGTAAATGATTGCACCAAGGCTCTCGCTATTTGTGATGAGGCTTTGGCCTTGCTCCGAAAGCTTCCAAATGCAGGCAGGGGAATGCTCATTGGAACCTCTTTCCAAAAGATTGCCTGTCTGATCCAGCTAAGAGTATTTGATGGACAAGCGGAGGAGGCAATATCCTTTTGCCATTCCATAAACGAAGAAGGTGCCTTTAACTGGTTTCGATTGAACGAGCTTCATCTCCATTATTGCCTGTTTGCCAGAAAATACGAGGAAGCATTGGCATTATTCGAAAAAGCGTCGCGTCACCCCAAGTTTGAGTTTCTAAGTGGTGCTGTGCGCGATAACTGGCAACTTTACGGCGGGTATCTTCACTTGCTGGCCGCCTTGGGCAAACTCTCCGCGCCAAAGGTGGAGCAAATTGTTGGGGCCTTTAAATATTCAAAATTAAGCAATGAAATTGCGGTCCTTGATAAGGACAAACAGGGGATGAATATCCCTTTAGTCCTATTACCTGTGATTTACAGTTTGGTAAAAGGCACCTTCGATTCGGCCGACATTTCACCTGAATCTTTGGAAAAATACCGGAAAAGATACCTGGATAACGACATGAACCGCCGAAGTGCCGCCTTCCTCAACATGCTTATCGCATTCGCTAAAAGAGATTACCAATCAGCCAGTGCCGATAAAAAGATCAAAAAAGAACTGGAGGTGCTGGAAAGAGAACAACCTCAGGTGGCGGGTCAAACTTTTGCTGTGGAAATTATCCCTTACGAAGACATTTGGAACATGATGACTTAGCGCCTTCGTGTCTTTTTGACTTCGTGTCACTTTTGCGCCTTCAATCTGTATTGGGTTTCCCCGGTCTTTTCCACCGTAATTTGGTGTGTAAGGGCGAGAGACTCCAGAACTTTTTCGATAGGTTGGTTGGTTAGAGGCGCGCTGTGGGGAACATCTTCCATGCCCGGGGCCTCCAATGTTATGGTCACGCTGTAGTATTTTTCCAAGTCCTTGACTACCTGTTTTAATGGAGTATTGATGAACTCCAGCCCTCCCCGTTGCCAGGCAAGATCATTCAAGGTGTTGGTTAAGGAGTGAACAATTTTATCGCTTTCGTGGTCGAATTCGGCTTTATGCCCGGCGGTTAGCACCAGGCCTTCCAGTCCGGCTTGAGGTGAAAAGCGAACTTTTCCTGATTGAACCAGGACGGTGGTTTTTTGGGGTTCCTGACTTACGTCAAATTCGGTTCCCAATACCTGTACGGCGCCTCCATTTTCCAGGTGTACGATAAAGGGGCGGGAAGGATCATGTTTGATTTGGAAAAAGCCTTCACCCTGCAGACGAACCTCTCTGGTGTCGGCAGTTAAGGAGGCCGGATATTGCAACTGGCTTCCCTTGCGCAGCCATACGGTTGAACCATCGTTCAATTGGATGGAACCGGTTTCTGCAGCAGCAAAGGTTTGGAGCGCATTGGAGTCGGAATAAAGGGTCCAGCCCCAAACAGAGGTGATCAATAGCGCTATTACCGCGGCTGCCCTTACAAGCTTACGGCTGATGGTAGCGCGCATGGGTACCTGATTTTCCGCACGGATGCGCGCCTGTACCTTTTGAAAGTCACGTTCGAGGTCAGGTTGAAACGACTTGCCGTATCCTGCTGTTTTTGTCCAAATCTGCTTCACCTGCGTGGCCAGCATTTGGTTTTCTTCAGAGGCATTGAGCCATTGTTCCAGTAAGGCACTCTCCTCCGGGCCAAGTTCGCCGTTGAGCTGTTTTTGTAGGAGAAGTATGTATTCGATTTCTTTCATGATGTGTTTTTGGAATTTTCATCTGGTTCGGCTTTAAGACAAATCAAAGGAGCCATGCCCCTATGTTCCCATCAACCATTTTATGCCCCAAATGACAACCGGCGACAAATCGCCATGTTGCATAAGCGCTTCACGCAGCACTTTCATGGCTTTTGTAATTTGATTTTCAATGGTTTTGACAGAAATGCTAAGTTTTTCGGCTATTTCCTTGTGTGAAAGCTGTTCAAACCTGCTTAAATTGAAAACTACCCGGCATTTCTCCGGAAGTGTATCAATGGCGGCATGAAGCTTCGATTCCAGGTCCTCTTTTTCTTCCCTGATTTTTTCGTCCTGCTCAGTCGTGTCAGCCATGCCGCTTAACTCGACAGCATCCTCATACTGCAACCTTTTTTGGGCTTTCAGGTAGTTAAGGGACTTATTGACCGCTGCTCTTCTCAGATATGCCCTCAGAGAAGTATGTATATCAATGCTTTCACGTTTATTCCATAGGTCAACGAACAACTCCTGGGCCAAATCCTCACAGGTGCTTTTATCCGGGATAAGACGGTAGATATCTGTCAATAACAGCGGGTAATGCCGGTTAAAGATTTGCCGGAGGGCATCCTCGTGGCCAAATCTCAGCGCCGAAAGCAATTGTTGTTCCGAGTTATCCATCTTGAGTGTTTGGTTCTGATGCCGTTAAATTTAGTGATAACTTAACTTCCCGAAAGGTACGGATTAGAAAATTTTACTAAAAAATTTTTATTTCGAATTGGCTTTCAGAGAAAATGTATATTGATACTTTTAATTGAATTTTGTAAAATGAAAAAATTTAATTTTATTAAGGATGGTTTTCTGTAAAGTTGAACAACATGCTTTTTGCCCCGGAGCGAATTTTATCTTTTTTGTCGCGTAGGGGCAAATTGCTGGATTTCTGTCTTAGCCTTGACAATTCAATTAAACACAATCTGCACATCAATAATCTTTACCATGGACACTAAGAACGCACTGGCAGTTTTGGAAAACAGTCCGCTATTTGCGGTACTCACTCCGGAAGAACGCACATTATTGCAGCGTGGCGCTACGCTGCAAACCTACGGCAAACAGTCTGTGCTTTACAAACCAGGTCCAATGGCCAATAAGGTTTACT
>JADZFI010000089.1 GCA_020850025.1 Saprospiraceae bacterium | reverse complement strand
TTTTCTGCCACTTTTTGTCCGTTGATCCAGGTGTCCAGCACCCGGAAGTTTTCCAGATCGGCTACCCGGATGAAATCGGCCGGATCGCCGGGGCGGAGTGTGCCAACCGGCAGACGGTAATGCTCCACCGGGTGCAGGCAGGCTGCCCGGAGGGTATCGAACAAGTCGCAGCCTTTTGCCACAGCCCGGGCGGCCAGCTGGTTGATATGGCCATGCACCAGATCGTCGGGGTGTTTATCATCGGAACAGAACATCACCAGATCCGGAAATTCCTGAATCAGCGGCCAGAGGGCTTCGAAATTGCGTGCGGCGCTGCCTTCACGGATCAGGATTTTTACGCCCAGCCGGGCTTTTTCCCTTCCTTCTTCCAGGGTAAAACACTCATGGTCTGTGCTGATACCGGCAGCAAAATAACGTTGGGCATCAGCGCCCCGCAAACCGGGCGCGTGGCCGTCAACCGGTTTTCCGAGTTTGTGTGCAGAGGCTATTTTAGCCATCACCTCGGGGTCGGCGTGCAGCACACCCGGGAAGTTCATCATTTCCGACAGGTAGCCGATATCAGAGCGCTGCAGCAGTTTTTCCACTTCAGGGGCATCCATCACTGCGCCGGCCGTTTCAAAACCTGTTGCCGGCACGCAGGAGGGCGCCCCAAAACAAAATTTCAGGGGCGACTGGGCTGCATCATCCAGCATGAATTGCACCCCTTCGACGCCCTGCACATTGGCAATTTCATGCGGATCGGAAACCGTGGCCACGGTGCCGTGTACCACTGCCATACGTGCAAACTCGGAGGGCGGGAGCATGCTGCTCTCCACGTGCACGTGCGCATCCACAAAGCCGGGCATCAGATAGCAAGAGCCGGCAGGCGCTTCAGGGATTTCCTTTATTTCAGCAATACGGCCATCTGAAACGCGTATTTCCGCCGGATAGATTCGGCGCTGATGAAGGTCGATGAAGAGAGCTTGCAGAATCATATGTTGCTATAAAAATAATGCCCAAAAACGATCAAGTCCAATGTCCAACCTCCAAAAATCCAACGTCCAACCTCCACCTACCATTCCACCTCCAGGCCATCCCAGGCCAGCCGCACATTTTCCGGCAATGAAGGGTTGATTTTCGCTGCCAGGCCCATGTGATGGCTTACATGTGTGAGCCAGGCACGTTCAGGCTGCAGACGCTCTATCATGGCCAGACTTTCTTCCAGATTCAGGTGGGTAGGGTGTTCCTGCTGGTGCAGCGCGGTGATGATCAGGTAACGCACGCCTTCCAGTTTTGCCAGCTCGGTATCGGTAATGGATTTGACATCCGTCAGATAGGCAACCTCTCCGCAGCGAAATCCCAGAATAGGCAACCTGCCGTGCATGATCCCGATAGATAGTATGCTGATGCCCCCAAACTGCAGGCTGGTGTCCTTGTCAATATTGACCAGTTCAATGCGGGGTAATCCGGGAATTTGTTCCGTAAACACATAGTCGAACCTGCGCCGTACCTCTGCAGCTACCCTGGGCAGGGCAAATACCGACATTGCTTCGCCCGACCGGTAGTTAAATGGCCGGATATCGTCTAGCCCGATGACATGGTCGTTGTGTTCATGGGTAAGTAAAATGGCATCCAGATGCTTCACCCGATGCCGGAGCATTTGTTGCCGGAAATCAGGGCCGGCATCAATGAGCACGTTGGTACGGCCGTCCGTCAGCAAAGCCGCACTGCGCAAACGATTGTCCAGCGGATCGGCAGAAACGCACACCGGACAATCACAACCAATTACCGGAACTCCCTGGGACGTGCCGGTTCCAAGCAGAATTATTTTCACGCTGCAAAGGTAGACCACAACTCTCCGAATTACGGGCTATTTTTGCGGCGCATCCGTTCAAACCCACATTCAAAGCGGCGGCTAAACCCGCCGGTACATCAAACCCATCAAACCCATCAAACTCTTCAAACCCATCAAACCCGCCAAACCCATGCCCGTGCGCACCAACAGCCTACATGCTCTTCTGATCCTGGTCGTTTTCGCTTCCTGCGCGCGGCAGGGCGCCCCTGCGGGCGGGCCCAAGGATACCCGGCCGCCGGAGGTGGATACACTTCGCAGCAGTCGGAACTATGCCACCCGGTTTGAGGGGCGGAAAATTGAACTCAAATTTGATGAATGGGTGGTGCTCTCTGATGTGGTGACCCAGATTGTCGTTTCTCCTCCCCTAGCCGAGCGTCCGGAGGTGACGCTCAATGGACGCACAGTTGTACTCAAGTTCGACAAGAATGAAGTGTTGCGCCAGAACACTACCTATACCATCAACTTCGGCGCCTCCGTCAAAGACCTCCACGAGGGCAATCCTGCCAAAGACCTCCGGTTTGTATTTTCAACCGGCGACTTCATCGATAGCCTGGGCTTCAAAGGCCAGATTACAGATGCCTTTACGGGCGAGCCGGTGGAAAATGTGGCTGTGTTACTGCACGAAAACCAGGCAGATACTGCCGTGCGCAAGGAACGTCCCTACTATTTCACCAGAACCGATAAAACCGGACAATACAGCTTCCAAAACCTCCGCGCCGGTGTTTTTCAGCTGGTAGCCGTGGAGGATATTGATCTAAACCTGAAATGGGACGGGGAAAACGAAAAAATTACTTTCCTCGATCAACCGGTCACGGTTAGCGATAGTCTCAGGATACCCCTCAACCTGAAGCTTTTTAAAAACCAGTCGAAATTCCGCCTGACCAGCCAGCAAGCCAACAATTACGGCCTGGCAAAACTGGTGTTTAATGGGGCGGCCGACTCGGTGCAACTGCAATGGCAGGCCCCCCCGGATGCCGATATTTTGCTGGAGCGGGCGCCGGATTCACTTAATATTTGGTATAATTTGCCGGTGGATACCGCCTGGAGCATGGTGGTAACACACCCTGCATGGACCCGGCTGGATACCACTTCCGGTCAGCTGATCTCTTACGCGGATACTATTCAGTTAAAAAAACGATCCAGATCCGAGTTCATGGAGAAACACCGCCTGGGCTTTGGCGATGTGGCCCTCAAACCCGCCCCTGCTCCGGCAAGAGGTAAATCATTGGGCGCTCCTGCGGCAAAACCCGCTCCACCTGTAACCAAGACCATATTGCAATTGCATAATCGCCCTGCGACCCTGCCATTTAACTATCCTGTACAAGCTTTTGATACGGCTCTCTGGCAATTAAAAATTGATACTGTGCCGGTAAAGAACTACACAATAGGCAGAGATTCTTTACACCCCACC
>JADZFI010000088.1 GCA_020850025.1 Saprospiraceae bacterium | reverse complement strand
TTCCCGGTGGCAGGGGCATGCGGGGCACTTCCTTGCCGATCAGTTTTTCAATGCGCTTGAGTCGTTGCAGATCGGCGTGGTTGATGAGGGTAATGGCCGTCCCCTTGCGCTCGGCGCGCGCGGTACGCCCGATGCGGTGCACATAATCTTCGGCATCGCGGGGAGCTTCGTAATTGATCACCAGATCAATGCCGTCAATATCAATACCCCGGCTCAGCACATCGGTGGCTACCAGGATGTCAATTTTATTGTTGCGGAAGGCCAGCATCACCTGTTCCCGCTCTGCCTGTTCCAGATCGGAGCTGATGCGCTCCACGAGGAGATTTTTGGCTTTCAATTTTTGGTACAACTGATTCACCGCCAGCTTGCTCGAACAAAAAATAATGGTCCGGCCGGTGCGCTCTTTCAGCAACTCCTGAATGAGTGGAATTTTTTGTCGGTCGGATGCCAGGAACACCCCTTGCGTGACGCCTTCGGCCGGTTTGGAGAGCGCAATGCTCACCGTAGCCGGGTTTTTCAGCATGGTTTTGGCCAGCTTCATCACGCCATGCGGCATGGTGGCGGAAAACAACAGGCTCTGCCGCTCCGGATTCAATTCCTTGATGATCCGGTTCAAATCCGGCATGAAGCCCATGTCGAGCATTCGGTCCGCCTCATCCAGCACCAGAAAACGCAGCCGTGAAAAATCTACATAACCCAGGCTCATGTGCGAAAGAAGTCGCCCGGGGGTAGCAATCACAATATCGGCGCCTTTTTGAAGAGCGTCCCGGCCCTGGGCAAAATCCTTGCCGCCGCCGCCGCCGTAAATGGCCACCGAAGAGATATCGGAAAAATAAGAGTAGGCTTCGATGGCCTGATCAATCTGCATGGCCAGCTCTCGGGTAGGCACAATGATCAGTGCCTGGGCATAATCATACTCCCCTGATTTGAGGATCATGTGCATGATGGGCAACACAAAAGCCGCCGTCTTGCCGGTGCCGGTTTGCGCCGTGCCGATCAGATCTCTGCCCTCCAGAATTAACGGAATGGCTTTTTCCTGGATGGGGGGGGGGGTTTTAAAGTTCAGGGCCTCTATGCCATCCAGCAAATCCGGATGCAGGCCGAAATCGGAAAATTCCAAAATAATAGGATTGAAATAATTCCCGGATCGTGCCGGGAAAGGTTTGGGGTTAATACATTTCTCCTGCAAAGATCGTAAAAAAATACCGCCTTATCGCAAATCCCATTTTCTGGTGTGGAAAAAACGCACCAATAAGTACAAAAGCAGCCCCGCCGGGCCCGTCAGCAAGGTTAACACCAGCCCCGGCACCACAAAAATATGCCCGATTTTCAGCTGGCGCGCATCGTGCGACTGCCAGGCGCCCACCAAAAGACAGAACGAGAGGTAATTCAGCCAGCCTGTGAGCAGCATTTCCTTGCTGCGGAATAAATTTTTCACCCCCTCCAGCGACAATAAACTGCCGCCCTCCTCCGGACTGGTCAGGAATTGAAACGTAAACACCGCCGCTGCCAGCAGCAATATAATGGCCGAACCAAAGGCCACAGGCTCCGTAAACTTCCAGTTCGGTGCGGCAATAAGCAGCAACCACGGAACAAAAATCAAAATGCTGGCGTACCAGTAGAAAGAATCAGGTGTCATTTTTTTTGGACGTTGGACTGTTGGACTATTTATCCCGGAACTCCGTTCCGGGCGTTCTGGACATTGGACATTGGATATTGGACATTGACTACCTTCCGCCAAAGGCATTCAAGGCTGCCCGGACGCTGCCAAAGCGCAACAACAGGCTCCTGGCGTATTCGTATTCCAGGCCAGTAGCCTGCGCTACCATTTTGGCGCCTCTGTCCACTAATTTATGATTGCTCAGTTGCATATCCACCATTTTGTTGTCCTGAACCCTGCCCAGGCGGATCATCACCGCGGTGGATATCATATTCAGGATCAGCTTCTGCGCGGTGCCGGCTTTCATCCGGCTGCTGCCGGTGAGAAATTCGGGGCCAACCACCGCCAGCACCGGATAATCGGCCTCTGCCAACAGCGGCGCACCCGGATTGCAGGTGATGCAACCCGTGGCAATGCCATGCTCCCGGCAGGTGCGCAACCCGTGCACCACATAAGGCGTAGTACCCGAGGCCGCTATTCCGATCACCGTATCCAGGGTGTCGGGCTGCCAGACCTTCAGATCCTGCCAGGCCTGGATTTCACTGTCCTCCGCATTTTCCACCGGATGACGAATGGCACGGTCGCCTCCGGCAATAATGCCCACCACCCACTCCGGCGGCGCCCCGAAAGTAGGCGGAATCTCCGAGGCATCCACCACGCCCAGGCGACCGCTGGTGCCGGCGCCAATGTAAAACAGGCGCCCACCCTCCTGCATTTTCGGCACAATGGACTCCACCAGGGCCGTAATTTGGGGGATGGCCTTCTGAACCGCCAACGGCACGGTTTGATCCTCTTCATTGATATGGGTGAGGATTTCCTGCACGCTCATCTTTTCCAGGTGGCGGTACTTGGAAGGGGATTCCGTTATTTTTTCCATTGCTTATTCACAGACTGTTTGAGCATGTTTGCATCGCATTCAGGATTTTAACAAAATTTGCGAAAGCCATAACAAGCCTTAAAAGAAATCATATACCATTGCTGCGCAAACTTGCAGCAAGTTTAAAACACAACGAGTCATGAACACCGCAACCCGCCTTTTTGCTCCGCTATTGCTGATCGCCTTTTTGTTAAGCTCCTGCCACACCGCCCAAAAGTATGTCGAAAGTGGCGATTACGACAGCGCCATCGACTTTTGTATCCGAAAACTCAAAGGCAAACCCAAAAAGAAGGAGGAATACGTGAAAGGGCTGGAACTCGCCTTCCGCAAAGCGCAGGCGCGCGACCTCAACACCGTGGAGCAACTCAAAGCGGAAAACCGCGCTGAACTCTGGGAACGTATTCACGACATCCACCTCCGCATCCGCGAGCGCCAGAACAAAGTGGCCCCGCTCACCCCGCTCGTGGCTAAAAGCGGCTACCGAGCCCAAATCCAGTTTGTAGACATAGCTTCCATGGAACGCGAGAGCAGGGAGCGCGCTGCGGAATACTTTTACGACTACGCCGAAAACCTGCTCGCCCGCGCAGAAAAGGGCGATAAACTAGCTGCCCGAAAAGCGCACAGCATGCTGCTCGACCTGCGCCGCCGCTACTACCCTAAATACCGCGATACCGATCAGCTGCTGAGCAAAGCCCGCGATCTGGGCACCTCCTATGTGCTGGTGGAAGTAAAAAACCAATCGGATAAAGTGCTGCCCAAGCCTTTTGCAGAACGACTGCTCAATATGGACAAACAAGGACTGGATTCCGAATGGCGCGATTTCTCTTTTGTAGAGGAAAAAGGATTGTATTACGACTACCGCGCTGTTGTAAAAATCCGCAACATCGACATCAGCCCTGAACGCGTTCAGGAGCGCGCTTATACCGACGAGAAAAAGATCCAGGACGGCTGGGATTATGTGCTGGATAAAAAAGGCAACGTAAAAAAAGACAGCATGGGCAACGACATCAAAACCCCGCGCATGGTCATCATACGGGCCGATGTGCTGGAAGTGTTCCAATCCAAAGCGGTGCGTATTGCTGGCTCCATAGAAATTCGCGACCACAACGGCCAAAACCTGCTGGAAACCTGCGACGTAGGCGCCGAGGTGCTGTTTGAAAACTATGCCTCCACTTTCCGCGGCGACGAGCGCGCCCTGAGCCCGGATTCCAAACGGCGCATCGGCAACCGGCCGCTGCCCTTCCCCCGGGATGAAGACATGCTCACCCAAGCCGCCGACCGGCTCAAACCCGAGCTGAAGGACGAACTGAGAAGCACCCGGTCGATTTTGTAAGGGTTTAGTGTCGGGGTGACTG
>JADZFI010000087.1 GCA_020850025.1 Saprospiraceae bacterium | reverse complement strand
TGGGGGAAAGTCGCTTTCCTGCACCAGGTCATGTAGCGTTTTACTGTTTTGGTTCAAACTTTGCGCCAGTTGATACAAGGCATCTAGCCCTTTGCTCAGATCATTAATGGAATCCGCTGTAGTGCCTGTGGGACTGGGGTATGCCAGGGGTATTGCCTTTCTTTTTTGCACAACATATTCCATGATCCCCAGTGCAAAATAGCGCATTTCATAGCATTTCAACGCCAAATCGTATTGTACCTTTAAATCTTTCAGGTCAGTTTGCACCCGGGGGGCCATCCGCACGTCAATGGTCTGATCAAATCTATTATCATTGACATGTAATACCACGTTGTAGAAACCTGGCATAACCCAGGGGCTGCTTAGTTCCTGTGCGGTCTGGTTGAAGGTTGCCGATATCGGAAATTCCGGAAATGCATTCGGCAATGGAACCAAATGAAGATCCCAAACCAGCCGGTGCGCCCCTTTTTTTCCTGAAATCACCTGTTTTGGCCTGATCCAATAGAGCGGAAAATTGATCCCGCTAACATCCGGAACCAGATCTTCGGGTGTATAATAAACCAGGATTTGACCTTTCGCATCTTCAATGGTTAGGTAGATATTCTCCACATCCTCCTCCAACACATAATCAATCATTGCCCCGTCAGGCGGATTTTGTCCGGCCGGCTCTTCCTGCGGCAGCGGCGTGTCGGTATTCATGTTCCAACGCACCCGGTAAGCCGTTTGGGGTTGATACAGCAGCACGCCTTTTTCGCTTTTGCGGCCGGCTGCCTGCTGACGCAAAGGGGTAATATTATCAAGAATCCAAAAAGAGCGGCCGTGGGTGCCCACCACTAGATCATCGTCTTTCACCACCAGATCGCGGATGCTGGTGGCCGGCATGTTGAGGCGCAGGGATTGCCAGTTTTCCCCGTCGTCAAAAGACACATACACGGCATTTTCAGAGCCGGCATACAGCAGTCCTTTTTGTTTGGGGTCTTCCCAAACGGTGTTGATCGGCTCATTGTCCGGCAAGCCGCGGGTAATTTCCTTCCAGGTTTTGCCCCCGTCGTGCGTGCGCCAGATGTGCGGGCGCAAGTCGTCCAGCCTGATCCGGTTGATGGCCGCATAGCAGGTCTGGTTGTCAAAATGCCCGGCATCGAGCTGCGACACCTTGCTCCATTCGGTCAGGGCCGGCGGAGTAATGTCGGTCCAGCGTTTGCCGCCGTCGCGGAGCGGTAAATACCGTTGCCCACACTCAGGTCCGGGCGCTGAAGTCCTTCGCCGCTGGCTACATACAGGATGTCCGGATTGCCTGGCGCCACTGCGATGTCGCCTATGGACCCTGTGGGCTGATCGTCGAAAATGGGTGCCCAAACCCGGCCATAATCGGTGGTTTTCCATACGCCGCCGTTGTTCACGCCGATGTAAAAAGTGCCTGGTTGTTGTGGAACGCCCACAGCGCCCACGGTTCTGCCACCCCGGTGCGGACCGATGCAGCGCCAGTGTAGGGCGTTGAAGAAGTTGTTTGTTTGGGCGTTTGCCTGAAAAATCAGGAAGAGAGAGAAGGTCAGGAAGGCACTTAAGCGCATGGTCTGAACGGTTAATGGTGCAACAAATGTTAGGCCTCTTGCGAGGCCAGTGGGTACGCGTATTTGTGCTACAAACGTTAGGCCTCTTGCGAGGCCCATTTTGTGGCCTATGTTGCACAAAGGTGGAATAAAAAGCGTTTTTTAACCTGACAGGTATGTCAAAGTTTCAACAACTAGCCCCCTCAAACCAACAACCATCAACGGATAAACCCACCGACACCTCAAACCTTTCAAACCCCTCTAACCTTTCAAACCCCTCTAACCCTTATATCGCCGCCAGCGTTTCCAAATAGAATTTCCAGAATTTGGCAAAGCTGGACACGGAAGCACGTTCGTCCGGGCTGTGGGCGCCGGTGATCAGCGGACCAAAGGAAACCATGTCGAGGCCCTTGTAGGCTTCGCCGATGATGCCGCATTCCAAGCCGGCGTGGCAGGCTTCTATGACCGGGGCATGGCCGAACATTTTTTCGTAGATGCCGGCCATTTTTTGCACCACTTTGGAGCTTGGGTTGGGTTTCCAGCCCGGATAGGCGTTGGCGGTTTGCACTTTGGCGCCCAGGAGGTCGAAAGGTGCGCGGAAAGCGGCAGCTACATCTGCCTTGCTGGATTCCACGGAGCTGCGCTGCAGGGATCCGATGCTGAGGCGGCTATCTTTGAGCGTGATTTTAGCCAGATTGGAGGAGGCTTCTACCAGCCCGGGGATTTCCGGACTCATGCGGAACACGCCATTGTGTACGGCGCGCAGGGCGTTGAGGAACTTGGCCTGATCCCCTTTGCGCATCACCTGAGCAGGCGCTGTGGCCGGATCGGCCTGGATGTTGAGTTTGGGTTCTGCGGTTTGGAATTCCGTGCGGAGTTCTTTGGCAGCAGCCTGAAGCAGTTTGTGGAAACGTTTGTCGTTTTTCACCAGCACCACAGCCCGGGCTTCGCGCGGGATCTCGTTGCGCAGGTTGCCGCCGTCGAAAGCGGCCAGGCGTACGCCCGCAGGTGCGCAGGCCATGATCACGCGCGAGAGAAGTTTATTGGCGTTGCCGCGGCCGCGGTTGATGTCCATGCCGCTGTGGCCGCCCAGCAACTGGTTGACCGTTATGGTATAGGCCGTGTGGTTCTCCGGCGCTTTGTCTTGTTTGTAATCCCAGTCAATGAGGGTATCAATACCGCCGGCGCAGCCGATGGTGAGTACATGATCTTCCTCGGTGTCCAGGTTGAGCAGCACCTTGCCTTTGAGCAAGCCGCGTCCCAGATTTTTGGCGCCGCCGAGTCCCTGTTCTTCATCCAGGGTAAACAGGGCTTCCAGCGGTGGGTGTACGATGTCTTTGGAGGCCAAAACAGCCAGAATGGCGGCCACGCCAAGTCCGTTATCTGCGCCCAGGGTGGTGCCGCGGGCACACACCCAGTCGCCGTCCACATACATGTCAATGCCTTGTTTCTCGAAGTCGAAATTGACACCGGCATTTTTGGAGTGCACCATATCCAGGTGTCCCTGCAGAATGGTTACCGGCCGTTTTTCCCGACCCGGGGAGGCTGGTTTGCGCACAATGATGTTGCCAAAGGCATCGCGTTCGGTTGCCAGGCCGTGTTTTTTGGCGAAGTCCAGCACCCATTGGGCAATGCGTTCTTCTTTTTTGGACGGGCGAGGAACGGCATTAAGATCGGCAAAGAGGCTCCAGGGGAGGCTAGGGGCGAGTTGGCGAATTTGGTCAGACATGAATTTAGGACGATGGAACGATGGACGATGAACGACGGGCGGGCTAACTGCTCACCGATTTTGAGCTTGCTCAAAATCAAAAAGAACCGCGTAGCGGTGACATTTTTGTAAAACCCACAGACGCCGGTTTGTGCAAAACCAAGGCTTCGCAAAATCTGTAATTCGGGGCAGACAGAACGGTGGTCGGGCGTAGTTGCATGTAGCCGGACAAGTCAACGGCAACAACTTTCCTTGAAACCGGGGAGTGCCCCATGTAGTGTTAAATTGTTCGAGCCGGCGCAGAGTGATCGGCGCCTGTGGGAGGGCAAAGGTAAGGAGATTTGGGGTTTTGGTGTTTGGGTATTTTTGTGTTTCGGTGTTTCGGTGTTTTTGTGTTTTGGTTGGGGAGAGGAGTTTGGGTTTTTGCTGGGAAATGCCGTACTTCGCAAGTAAAGGGATGCCGAAAGCCAATTAACATGACCAAGGAAGCCTATAACAATATACTGGAATCTCGCTTTGAAAAAGTCCTGAAACCGATTGGATTTCGTAGAAACGGTGTGCACTATTACTTGCACGAACCGCCGGTAATCCTGCAAATTCAGAATGGGTGGCAAAGATCAGATGAAATGCTTTTTGCGCTGACGCTTGATTACCTTTCCAACACCAAAGACGACAACGGAAAGATCAGCGTTTCGAAGTTCCCATGGGATTTTCCACTCAGTATCTCACCACAAATCTTAAGACAACAATACCGAGCTCATAAAACTGTACGACAATTCAAATACGATTACAATTTTTTCACGAGAGAGTTGGCGACCACCAGAAATGTTACACCTCTTGACTTTGGACTTTTTTTTCTGGGTTTTAAAAAAAT
>JADZFI010000086.1 GCA_020850025.1 Saprospiraceae bacterium | reverse complement strand
CCTGCATTAGTTTTTCAATGGCCGACTCAATAGAAGGATTCTGGTAACGCATCGCCAGTTCCACCTGATAGGAAGAGCCTAGCAGATCCTGCAACTGAGAGGCCAGTCGTTCTCCATAAAATTTTAACGGAGAGCCTTGCTCCGTCCAGAGTTCCTGATAGGCTTTTGCCGACTTCCCTGAGCGGAAAGGTGCAATAATGCCACGAACCAGTAGATTTCGGGCGATCGGATTGATATCAATGACCCTGGCATCGAGCAGAAATTGTTTCAGGTAGCGATATACGGCACTGCGGGTTGGAGCGTCGGGAGTACCAAGGTTTACCAGGAGAATACCGGTCTTTTGTTCCATAGATCGTTGATAATGTCCTTTTTTGAATACGAAAGCCGCAGGGATGTTGCCCTGCGGCTTTCGTAAGCCACTTAAACCGTGGAGATGGCAAATCGTTTGTCAGAATTACGCCATTATTTCCTGCTTGCGCGTCAACCAGGCGTAAGAGCCGAATAACGCGGCAGAAAATACCAAATCTCCCATGATCGTATTGCCGAAGAATGGGATACCGGCGGTGTAACAGGCGAGTAAACCCGCCATATTTTTAGCGTACATGGCAGATTCAAGCCAGGTACTGAAATTGGATACCAGGAAGAACACGAGCGAACCTGAAAGGCTTGCACCCAACACCCTAACGGGAGTAATTTTATTACCCAACCATCCCTTACCAACGGCCATTACCAATGCGAAGGACAGATAAATCCAGGCAGAAGTGATCCAGACGAATTGTCCTTGTTGAAATTCAGCATAGATCACATTATTAATGAACAAATCCGACAAAAACAGGGCCGCAAACGGCACGAGCAACATCAGATACTGGCGGCCATAATAAGCAGCTCCAAACAGTGCGATGGCGCCAAGGGGCGTGAAATTATGTGGATGGGGAAGCAAACGCGTAAGCGTAGCTATGGCAATGAGGGCAATGGCAATACGTTGGTTCATATATAACGGAGGTTCCAGTATAATGGTTAACACCCCTTTCGGGCGGCACAAAGATAGAACGTACAGCGCTCCCGAAGCGACGTTTTTCCAAAAATACGTTCGGCAATTTTGCGTTGCTGTATCATTGCAGCAAAACTTATCCGGGAAGCGTGTTTTCAGGTCATCCTGTTCCTTCCCGTAATTAGCCAACCAATTACTTCCGACATGCACAAAAAATTATTGTTTCTCCTCGGTTTTTCCACCCTGATAGTTTCCGCAAACCATGCCCAATACTGGCAACAGCGGGTTGACTACCAAATTCAGGCCGATATGGATGTCAGCAAACACCAGTACAAGGGCACCATGCGGTTAACCTACACAAACAATAGTCCGGATACGCTTACCAAAGCCTTTTGGCATCTGTACTTCAATGCTTTTCAACCAGGAAGCATGATGGATGTTCGGTCGCGCACCATTGCCGACCCGGATGCGCGTGTTTCAAGCCGCATCTTCAATCTCAAACCCGAAGAACAGGGATGGATGAAAATCAAGTCGCTCCAGCAAAACGGCAAACCCTCCATTTTCGTCCACAATGAAACCATACTGGAGGTTACGCTGGCAGAACCCATTCTGCCCGGGACTTCCACCGTATTTGAACTAACCTGGGATGCCCAGGTACCACTCCAGGTACGGCGCAATGGTCGGGATAGCAAAGAGGGCATCGACTATTCCATGGCGCAGTGGTATCCCAAGCTTTGCGAATACGACCAGCAGGGCTGGCATGCCAACCCTTACATTGCCCGTGAGTTTTATGGCGTTTGGGGCGATTTTGATGTAAAAATAAGCATTGACAAGAACTATGTAGTGGCTGCAGGCGGCTACCTGCAAAATCCACAGGAAGTTGGGCACGGGTATGAAGCGCCCGGCTCAGCCTTGAAACTTCCTGCCGGCGACAAGCTCCTATGGCATTTCAAAACGCCTAATGTGCACGACTTCTGCTGGGCTGCCGACCGGGATTATGCCCACACCATGATAGTGGCAGATGATGGCTCCATCATGCGATTCTTTTGGCAAAAAGGAAAAGGTTATGATGAACAGTGGAGCAAGTTGCCGGGCATTATGAATCGCGCCAGAACCATCATGAATGAGCATTTTGGAAAGTATCCATACCGTGAATACTGTTTCATTCAGGGTGGTGACGGGGGTATGGAATATCCTCTGGCCACGCTTATTACCGGTAATCGGCCTCTCAATTCCTTAGTGGGGGTAGCCGTACACGAACAGTTGCACACCTGGTATCAGATGGTGTTGGGTAGCAACGAAAGCTTGTACGGATGGATGGACGAAGGATTTACCTCCTTTGCAGAAGATCTGGTAATGAACGAACTGGCGCGTGAGGGATTACTGCCAGGCAAAAAGGCCGAGGAAAACCCCTATTCCGGAACAGTCTCCGCCTACACAGCCCTGGCTACCAGCGGCGTGGAAGAGCCACTGTCTACCCACGCCGACCATTACCATACAAATTACGCATACGGGGTAGCCTCCTATGTGAAAGGCGCCGTTTTCCTGTTGCAAATGGAATACATCATCGGCAAACAGGCGTTTGACAAAGGTTTGCTGCGTTATTACCACACCTGGAAGTTCAAACATCCGGATGCCAATGCCGTTACCCGCAGCTTTGAGCGCGAAAGTGGTCTGGAACTTGACTGGTACAAAGAAGATTGGGTAAACACCCTTAATACCATTGATTACGCGGTGAAGACCGTGGAAAAAGAAGACCGGAAAAACACCCGGGTGGTGATTGAAAGGATTGGTAGAATGGCCATGCCGCTCGACATTGTAGTGACCTACACCAATGGCGATCAGGAACTGTTTTATGCGCCACTGGAAAGCATGCGCGGCGAAAAACCATCCGAAAACAACATTCCGAGAACCGTTTTGCCAGATCACCGCTGGGTAGATCCGGTATACGAGTTTGAAATCCCTGAAAAGGTGAAGAAAGTAGCCCGTGTTGAAATTGATCCATCCCGTCGGATGGCAGATATTAACCTTGAAAACAACGTCTGGGTAAAGCCGGAATAATTCTATATTAGGTAAAAAACGGGTTCCTGAACCCCCTGGATTCAGGAACCCGTTGCCACGCTTTGGAATTTTCCTCAAATTTGCTCATCTTTGTGTATCAACAGCGTGTATTAACAGCATTTATGGAGCAGGAAGAACCCAAAGTAAACGCAGATATGGATCTGGGTACGAGCCATCAGGATGATTATGTGTTTGCCGGACACGAGGCGCCTGCCATTCCTGGCGGGGAGGAGGATCGCGCACTCATTTCAAGATCCTATCGGAATCTGTTGAAATCGCTAAAAACGCCCTTGAATGCTGAGGACCGCGACAACATACGCGCGGCATTTGAGATGGCTGCTCAGGCACACCAAACCCAGCGCCGTAAGTCGGGCGAGCCTTATATTACGCACCCTATTGAAGTTGCCAGAATATGTGTGGAAGAAATCGGCCTGGGGCCTACAGCCGTTATTTGTGCCCTGCTGCACGATGTAGTGGAAGATACCGATGTCAGTTTAAAGGAAATTCACGACCGGTTTGGCGATAAAATTGCCCGTATTGTGGATGGTTTGACCAAGCTGGACGGCTTGCACGATTCGGAAAGTCCACAGGCGGAGAACCTTTCCAAGGTGCTCAAGGCCATGTTGTTTGATGTTCGGGTGGTCTTGATCAAAATGGCCGACCGCCTGCACAACCTGCGCACCATAAAAAGCATGGCCCAGCACAAGCAATTGAAAATTGCCGCTGAAACCTCTTTTATCTACACACCATTGGCGCACAGGCTTGGGCTTTACAACATAAAAAATGAGTTCCAGGACACCTGCTTTAAGATAACGCACAAGGAAGTTTATCATGAAATAGCGGCCAAGCTTTCTGAAACCAAACGTTCCAGGCAGGCTTATATCGACGAATTCACGCGCCCTCTGATGAAGGCACTTGAAGAGTTGGGTATTCCTTTTGAAATTGTGGGAAGGCCAAAGAGCATCTATTCCATTTACAACAAGATAAAAACCAAAAACGTCCCGTTCGAGGATATCTACGACCTATTTGCGGTTCGGATCATTCTTGACGTTAAACCTGAACAAGAGAAAAGTAGCTGTTGGCAGGTTTATTCCATTGTGTCAGATACCTATGCTCCCATCACTCAGCGGATCAAAGACTGGATTTCCATTCCCAAGGCCAATGGCTATGAGTCGCTGCACGCAACAGTGGTGGGTCCGGGAGGAAAATATGTGGAAGTGCAAATTCGCTCCAAGCGAATGGACGATATTGCGGAACGCGGGTTCGCTGCCCACTGGAAATACAAAGGAATTGAGGGCAACAGCTCCAAGGCCAACAACTACGAAAACTGGCTGGCTCAGGTAAGGGAATCGCTGGAAAACCAGGAATCTGGCAGTGCGGTGGAGTTTTTGGCAGATTTCCAAAGCAACCTGTTTGCCGAAGAGGTGCATGTATTTACTCCTAAGGGAGAAATGAAAATCCTGCCGGATGGTGCTACAGCCCTCGATTTTGCCTTTAGTATTCACTCGGATGTAGGTTGCACCTGCCGGGTAGTACGGGTGAACAACAGGATCGTTCCGGTTACCTACAAGCTCGAAAATGGCGACCAGATAGAGATCATAACCGATAAAAACCAGAAGCCAAGTGAAGACTGGCTTCAGTTTGTGGTTACCTCGAAGGCCAAGAACCGGATTCGTTCGGCATTAAAGGAGGTGAAGCGGGAGCAGGCTTCTTACGGCAAGGAAATTCTGGAGCGAAAACTGAATGCCCTGAAGGTACCCGTAGAAGAGAACTGCGATACCCTAGCGAAATTCTATGGTTTCCCCAACCGAATGGAGTTTCTCAGTGCCATCTACCTGCAGCAGGTAGATCTTAAGCTGATCTCCAAGCGTTTCATGGCCGACGGTATCCATTTGATCGAGAAGCCAACCGCAACAGAGCGCAAACCCGGTAAGCCCAAGAATCCGGTTTTAAACCCAAAATCAACCAATAAGCCGGAAGTTTACCTAAACGGTGAACCTGGCACCATGTATAAATACTCCTTCGCTACCTGCTGCAATCCAATGGCAGGCGACGATATTTTCGGATTTGTACTGGTTCAGGGTGGCGTCAGAATACACCGTTCTACTTGTTCTAATGCCAATAACCTATATGCCCAACATGCCCACAGGATATTGAAAGCCGAATGGGGCAACATTGCCAAAACCGATTTCCTTACCGACATCATCATCACCGGTATTGATATTGGCTCCGGAGTCATCAGCCAGCTGACCAATACACTGGCCGATATGGGCATCAACATCCGTTCTTTCTCCATTTCCGGAGAAGCAGGCTATTTTGAGGGTAGGGTTTCGATGGTGGTTGCGAATACCGACCACCTGCAACAGGCATTACTGGCGCTAAAGAAATTTGACTGGGTGAACAGTGCTGCAAGGGCGGAATAGAT
>JADZFI010000085.1 GCA_020850025.1 Saprospiraceae bacterium | reverse complement strand
AAATCATGAGCAAACGAGTAGGAATCTGGATCAGGGTCTCTACCGAAGACCAAGCCCAAGGCGATAGTCCCAAGCACCACGAACACCGCGCCGCCTCTTATGCCGAAGTCAAGGGTTGGAATGTGGTCGAGGTATACCACCTTGAAGCGGTTAGCGGCAAGTCCGTTATCAACCATCCTGAAGCACAGCGGATGATTGCCGACATAAAGCGCGGCCATATTACCGGTCTCATCTTCTCCAAACTTGCCAGGCTTGCCCGTAACACACGTGAACTCCTAGAATTCGCCGACATCTTCAAACAGGCCAATGCTGACCTTATGTCACTGGATGAGAGTATTGACACCTCCTCTCCTGCCGGTAGGTTCTTCTACACGTTGATCGCGGGTATGGCCGAATGGGAACGAGCCGAGATAGGGTCGAGGGTAAAAGCGTCGGTCGGAACCCGAGCCAAACTCGGCAAGTCGCTTGGCGGTGAGGCTCCATACGGTTACAAATGGGAACACAAAGAACTTGCGCTTGATCCAGTAGAAGCGCCGATTCGAAAACTCATTCACGAACTCTTCGTCGAACAGAAACGAAAAAGAACAGTCGCCGAAATCCTAAACAAAAAAGGATATCGAACCAGACGAGGAGAAAAGTTCTCCGACACTTCGATTGATCGAATGCTTCGCGATCCAATCGCCAAAGGAATGCGTCGAGTGAATTACACTGAAAGTTTAGGCGACGGAAAACATTGGAAAATGAAACCCAAAGAGGATTGGGTTTTCATCGAGGCTCCAAGAATCATTTCGGACGAACTTTGGGACTCCTGCAATCGAATCCTGGACGACATGAACAAGAACAAAGACAAAGTGAGAAGAAAAGGCGTTCATCTTTTTTCCGGAATCCTGCAATGTGAATGCGGAGCCAAAATGTACATGCGAACGATTTCTCCGAAGTATGTCTGCCCTAACTGTAAAAACAAAGTTGACCCTAATGACCTTGAAGAAATCTTTCATGGTCAACTCGAAAGTTTCCTGTTCTCAGATACCGAAATCCAAGGCCACTTAGATAAAGAGAAACTGCTACTCAAAGACAAGGAAGAATTGCTTGAAACAAGGAGAAAAGAATATCAAAAACTCAAGCATAAGGTAGACAATATCTTCGAACTCTACCATGAGGGCCAAATCTCGAAGGAAGCCTTCAAGGAACAGCACACACCTATATACAATGCACAATGCCAAGTGGAAGTGTCCATGACGGAGTTGCAAGGGCAGATTGATGCCTTACGGATGCAAAGCTTGGACAATGTGCAGGTTTTGAGCGATGCTCAAAACCTGCACAAGCAGTGGTACAGCTTTACACAAGAGGAAAAGAAAACCATCATAGAAGCCATTACCTCTTCTATAGTGGCGGGGCGCGAGGACATAGCAATCAACCTTTCCTACATACCTACTCTTAGTAACGATCCTACCAATTCAATCAACTTCAGTTCAGAGAATTCTTCTGCATTCGAAAACGATGCAACTATGCAACGAACCCTCAGGGGTTCATACTGGCCACCAGCATGAACCCGGCCGGGTATTCCACGGTAGATTTAGCCCTGCTGATGGTGACACGCCGCTCTTCCATGGGCTGTCGCATCACCTCCAGCGCGGTGCGTTTGAATTCCGGCAATTCGTCTAGAAACAGCACGCCGTTGTGGGCCAGACTGATCTCTCCGGGCATGGGATCGGAGCCGCCGCCTACCAGCGCCACGTCGCTGATGGTATGGTGCGGCGCCCGGAACGGCCGGGTGGTTACCAGCGAGGCACGGTCCGGCAAAATCCCTGATACGGAGTGAATTTTGGTGGTTTCGAGTGCTTCGTACAGCGTCAGCGGAGGTAAAATGGTGGGCAGGCGCCGCGCCAGCATGGTTTTGCCCGCGCCCGGCGGACCAATCAGGATCACATTGTGGCCACCGGCTGCCGCCAGCTCCAGCGCCCGCTTGATGTTCTCCTGACCTTTAACGTCGGCAAAGTCTACGTCGTACACGCTGGAATTGGCCGCAAATTCCTCCCGGGTGTTCACTTCCAGCGGTTTGAGGTCCGATACCCCGCCGAGCAGATCAATGGCCTCCAGGAGGCTGTCAACGCCGTACACGGCCAGGTCGTTCACGATGGCTGCTTCGCGCGCGTTGGCGCTGGGCAGGATGAAGCCTTTGAATTTCTCCTTCCGGGCCTTTATGGCAATGGGCAAGGCGCCTTTGATGGGCCTGAGGGAGCCGTCGAGCGAGAGCTCTCCCATGATGAGGTAGTCGCTGAACCCATCGGGAGGGATCAATCCGGCAGCAGCCAGCATGCCCAGGGCAATGGGCAGGTCGAACGCCGAACCTTCCTTTCGGATATCGGCCGGTGCCAGGTTGATGATGGTTTTGAGTCGCGGCTGCCGAAACCCGGCGTTTTTTACCGCAGCTTCAATGCGCGGCAGACTTTCACGAACGGCGCTGTCGGGCAGACCTACGATGTAAATGCCGAGTTTGTCGGTGTTTCCCAGCGCGCCGCCGGTGTGGGTTTCTACGGTAATTAATTGTGCATCGACTCCATGTACGGAGCCGGCAAAGGTTTTCACTAGCATTGGGTAAAAAGCGTGTTAGATGAATGAATAGACTTGTTGCGATGGGGGCGTTTGTGCGAGACGGCAACAAATTTTGTTTTAGACAAGGCAAAATTTGCAGTCGAATGCGGGCAATTCGGCGTCCCGATAAAATCGGGATAACTCAGTATAAAAGAAAATTTGGACGTATCGCGCAAACAGTACCCCATCGCAACAAGTCTAATAAATGCTTCCCCTAAAGAAGCTTACCTAAAGGTATATCATCTTTTTTAATTAGGCAACCATCATTTGCCCTAATCCAGTACAATTTTTATTACTACCACCTCACGGTCGGTCTGAATCGTGACAAAATACCACCCGGGTGGTTGACCGGACAAATCAAAGGTTTCTGCGTCAAAGGTTCTATGTACTTCTCGCCCCCGCTGATCGGAAACCCTCACTACCCGATTCTTTAGGTCCGGAGAACTGCTTATGTGAAATACCCCCTTTCCTGGATTGGGATAAACAAAAAGTCCTCCCTGATCCAAAACATCTTCCACCGAAGAAAGCGCAGGTATTTTATAGATGTGCACCCCATATTCCGAGAAATCGTCGGTGAACTGACCACCGGATTCATACAACTGCCTGTTTTCGCCCAAGACTTCTATGCTCGCCCCGACAGGTACGGTAAAAGCAGCCGTAGTGGTCCCGGGGCGCATCGCAACCGCAAAAATATAGGTGGCATTGTCATAGAATTTGGTCATAAAATGGATAGGAATCGTGGCATTGCTGCTGCTTACGCTGGTATATCCGCTAATAGTCGGACTATTCAACACCGGCGCCAAAGCATCTATCCAGGCATTGATGGAACGCACGCTGTCGATCATGACCGCATCGTGCAAAAGGGCCGCATCGTCAAAAACGGGCGTCCAGGAGTGGCAGAAATACCCGATCCCGGTGGCCCCGTGAATGATGGCCATCCAGACCTCCGACTTTACTTCCGCAGGGGTGGGCCCCCGATTGCCGGAGGCATCAATATAGGTGGTTTCTATCCAGGCAAACGTAGGTTTTGGCGCGGCTGCCCACGCCAACAAACTGTCGATGCCTTTGGGAACATACCACAGCTTTTCGCTGGTCAAAGTATCTGCATTATTGACCGGATAAATGTCGAAACAGACGATGTCACAGCCCGCCAGATAGCCACCTGTCTGCTCCCTGTACGTTTCGTAATTGCCCTGAAAGTAATGCTGGACACTGACCTTCATGAGGGTCTCTTCCAGATTGACAAACTTTTCCCCGTCCCAGTTCGGCGACTGAGCATATTTTTTAAGCAGCGCAGGCGAAAGGCGCCCGCCAAATTGTTTTCGCATAATGGATTGGGTGGGCTAAAAGCTTGTTCGGGATTTGGATTTTGGATTGAAATCGGCAAATTTTATTTTATTTTTCATTAAAAAGGGTACATATTTTCATTGAAGGTATATAGCCCAGTCCCTCAGGGCTCCCGATTAACCACAAATCTGGGGACAAAACTCTGTGTTCATCTCCTGCCCGGGCACCCGCCGTCTGCGAGGCAAGCCCGACCGAAGGGGATGTTCCCGACGCAAGGAGGGAGCGCCTTCTTTTTAACCGGCGGTACAGCACGATGTAAATGAAAAACGACGGTCGGCGGTTAAAAAGCAGCGCAATCCCCGCAGGTCGTTGGCTTTGCCGGAAAGACTGCCTTTTTTCTTTTGGTTACTTTTCTTTTTGGGCAAGCAAAAAGAAAAGTAACAATGCCGGGCAAATGTACCAATGCCAAACTACACGCCAAGATTAGCCACTCATTCCACCGATGTTATGCCGCGATGCGGCAGGGGGATAACATCCTGTCACCAGGGCTACTACCGATGTTGGAGGGCTACGCCCTTATTTTTGCACATAAAAACTCTCCAAAACGCCCAGCCGAACGCCAACTCAAACACTCAGGCACTCAAACATTCAAAATCTTCCACAGCATATCCTTCAATGCCTGGAGGTTCTTGTTGGTCATACTGGAGATAAAAATGGTTGGGATGCCTTCAGGAAGGGTGGGCCGTAACATTTGTTCAAGGTCTTCATCCACCAAATCGCTTTTTGAAATGGCGAGTACCCGGGGTTTGTCGAGCAATTCCGGGTTGAATTTCTCCAGTTCGTTGAGCAGGATATTGTATTCGGCCGAAATATTACGGTCGGTGTCGGCGGGTACCATGAACATCAGGACGCTGTTGCGTTCGATATGGCGCAGGAACCGGTGGCCTAAGCCGCGACCTTCGTGTGCGCCTTCAATGATGCCCGGGATATCGGCCATGATGAAGGTTTGGCCTTCGCGCACTTTTACGATGCCCAGCTGCGGGGTGAGCGTGGTGAACGGATAATCGGCAATTTTGGGTTTGGCGGCGGTTACAGCGCTCAGCAGGGTGCTTTTGCCGGCATTGGGAAAGCCAACCAGCCCAACATCGGCCAGCACTTTGAGTTCCAGAATGATCCAGCGTTCCTCGCCTTCTTCACCCGGTTGGGAGAATTTGGGCGACTGGAAAGTGGAGGTTTTGAAGAAGTTATTGCCCTTGCCGCCGCGTCCGCCAGGAAGCAGAATTTTCTGCTCTCCGGGCTCCGTGATTTCCATGATGAACTCTCCGGTTTCGGCATCGCGGGCTACGGTGCCCAACGGCACTTTCACGATCACATCTTCACCGTCGGCGCCGGTTTTGAGTCCGCCGCTGCCGCCTTTGCCGTCCTGGGCCGTGATATGTTTGGTAAATTTGAGCGAAAGCAGGGTCCATTCCTGCGGTTCGGCCTGTATAATAACGTGGCCACCCCGGCCGCCGTCGCCGCCGTCAGGGCCGCCCATGGGAGTACCAGGGCCCCGGTAAAAGTGAACACTGCCGCCTCCGCCTTTGCCTGACCGAAACCGTATTTTGACGTAATCAACGAAATTTTCCATGCTGTGTATTTTCCAAAAGTAGCACAAAGGTACATCGCCGGGAGCGGAAAGCACTGATCAGGATGTAAAACAAGGCTTTATTACTGAACGAAATCGTAAATGCAATGTTCCTTTGTGCTTTCAGGTCGCCCCAAACGACCATTAACCTTAGCCCTGCCTTACATATATGACGAGCAGACCAATGCCTAAAAAACGACTGGTGGATCCCAACGAATTGGTATTTCTCCAGGGTGCGAGAAAGCGCCAATTCGAACTGTTTTTTGCTTT
This sequence comes from Saprospiraceae bacterium, assembly GCA_020850025.1. Lineage (GTDB taxonomy): Bacteria > Bacteroidota > Bacteroidia > Chitinophagales > Saprospiraceae > M3007. Next base: position 2,018 of record JADZFI010000085.1, on the reverse strand, counting down.
TAAAGTATTCTGGGAGTTTATCCGCGGTTTTCGTGCCCTGCATTTTGTGGGACCCTGTGTAACGGTTTTCGGCTCAGCCCGATTTAAAGACGGCCACAGGTATTACGAAGAGGCTCAAAAAATGGGACAACTGATTGCCTCCGAGCTGGGCCTCACCGTGATGACAGGTGGTGGGCCGGGCATCATGGAAGCCGCCAACCGGGGCGCCAAGGAAGGCGGCGGCATGTCGGTAGGCTGCAATATTGTCTTGCCGCATGAGCAGTCTGAAAACCCCTGGCTCGATAAATTCGTGACCATCCGTTACTTTTTTGTGCGCAAGGTGTTGTTGGTGAAATACTCGTACGCTTTTGTGATCCTGCCCGGCGGATTCGGTACCATGGATGAGTTTTTTGAAACCCTGACCCTGGTGCAAACCCGTAAGATCAACAACTTCCCCATTGTGATCATGGGCATGGATTATTACCGTCCGCTTCAGGAGTACCTGAAGTTTATGGCAGCGGAAGGCACCATTTCTCCGGAAGACATGAATCTGGTTTTGTTCACCGATGATACAAACGAGGCCATTGAACATATCCGGCAGTATATTTCGGCCAATTACAAGGTGAAGAAACGACCCACCTATTTGCCCAAATGGTGGCTTTTCGAACGTGCCTGATCACATTTCAATGAAAATTTCTCCCTGCTCATCCAGCCACAACCTTACAGTTGGGAAGCGAAACTGAATATTGGAGAACAGGATATGAAAGTCCTCGGCGTCAATATTTGGAGCGTCCTCCGGGTTGCGGTGCAAATGCATGAGTCGCTGAAACACCGTTTCCGGGATGCGCGTATCGAACGCCAGCGCCTTCAATCGTACTTCCAGCGGTGAATTTATCAGCGCCTGCAGGTAGGTGTCCAGCAGCCTTGACAGAAATAGCTTGTCCTGAAAGTTTCGAGGGCGCAGGCGTTTCATCTGGCGGCAATGGCGATGGTGGCGCAACTGAGTCGGGCATTTTCTGCCTGAAGCAGTGCTTGTCCGCAAATTTCCAGGGTGGCTCCGGTGGTGAGCACGTCGTCGGCCAACAGGATATGTTTTCCCCGCAGCAGTGCAGGATTGCGCAGGCTGAACATGGCGTTTACATTCTGGAATCGTTCCATTCGTTTTTTCTGTGTTTGGGTGTTGGTATGCGTATTGCGCACTAACTGTCCGGTCAGGAGCGGTTTATCCAGGGCTTCGGCGAGGCCCTGGGCAAACATGGCGCTTTGGTTGTAGCCGCGCAGCCGTTCTTTTTTGGGGTGAAGCGGAACCGGGACAACAACATCAACGGTGTGAAATCCTTCTGCCAGCCGCAGCTTTCGCCCGAATTCGCGGCCCAGTATCAGGCCAATTTCCGGTTTGTTCCGGTATTTCAGGTGGTGAATGGCGTGGCGTATGGGACTTTCCCGGGTAAAATAATAGGCGGCAGCGCCGGCCTCTACAGGAATCCGACCCCAGAGGCGTTGGACGAATTCATTATCCTGGCACTTATACATATCTGAAACGGATAGCCTGGATTTGCATCTCATACAGAAGCAGGTGGCGGAATAGGGCAGGTCGCTGCCACAGGCCACACAGAGTTCGGGATAGATTAATTGCATGAAACCCGACCAAAGTTGGCGGGCGGAGGGAATAGCATTCATTTGGTAAAAAAAAGTGAGTTGGAGTTAGGGGTATTTATTTGTCAAAAATAGGGGCCAATGCTCAAAAGGGCAAATTTTCAGAGGGTAATTTGACAAAATTCAGGTGGGCTAAAAATATTTCAAAAAAAACATGGCAAACCACTTGGACAAAAGGAAAAACCGGCTTTACCTTTGCGTCCCGATTTTGAAGACACAGAGTCAACAAAAGAAATTTGAAGTGTAAAAACTTCGCAAAAGTTCATTGACGTATTGACAGCAGAAGAGGATGAGAGGTAAGGTTAGAGAGATTTAAGAACGAAGGTTTGCTGTTGTTCATTTTGGTGGACAATAGTAGGCGAAGAATACACTATGGAGAGTTT
>JADZFI010000084.1 GCA_020850025.1 Saprospiraceae bacterium | reverse complement strand
GTTTTACCATCAAATTTGCTCACACCGCCATTAAAAGTTCCAATCCAAATATTTCCTTGTTTGTCTTCTAAAATATCTGCAACGCTATTATCGGTAAGTCCATTTTTGGCTGTTAAATGAATAAAATCTCTATCTTTATATTTAAAAATCCCATTCCCATCAGTAGCAAACCAAATATTTTCATTCTTGTCTTCTATGATTTTAAAAACCAATTTGTCAGATAGCATAGGTTTTGCATTTTCGACTTTTAAATCTGGCAACGAAAAAGGTATAAACTTCTCTCCGTCAAAATGACTAACTCCTCCGGTCGCTCCAACCCAAATTAGTCCGCTTTTATCAACCATTAAACCCCAAATTTCCTCATCCTCACCTTGCAATCCTTCTTTTTTTGAAAATGTTGTAAACTTTTCACCATCATATTTTATGAGTCCATCGGAAGTTCCGAACCATACATTACCTGCTTTGTCTTCTACAATTTCTATAACCCTCATATATGGATTGGCTCCTTCGATTCTCATTGTTTCAAGTGTTTGCCCATCGTAACGGATAATCCCATTTCCATTTGTTCCAAACCAATAGTTTCCTTTTGTATCCTGATACATAGTCCTTACGAATTCACTTACCATTCCGTTTAAATTGGTGTGAATTTGCGGAAATATTGTATTTTGCTTCAAGACGGTTGTTTGGTTTTTGGTCGTATTTTCAGCCTTCCCACCATTTTCTTTTACTTGTCCATAGCAAGAAGAAAGATAAAGTGCGATAAACACAAAAGTTAGAATTCTTGACGGAAGGGGCTTTTTATTTTTTATTTCTATCATATTTTTATTTTTTGAGTTGTTGCTAACTCATCGGTTACCGTAACCTCCAATTTACGGGAATCTCATTAAGCCAATTCTTTGATCAAAATTTAATCCGTCAAGTAAAGCACGTATTTAGATATTCGTTTTCGGGAATATCCGTAATCAGGCACACCGTCCAGATTGTAACCATCGATCGTACAAAGTTACCCCATTTCCCATAACATCCAAACCCTCCCCCATTCAACCACGAAGTGGTTGAATCCTGCGCGCACCATGGCCCCAATTTTCTATCGGGGCTATTGATGTTTGACCGCGCTGCGGTCTTTGGGATGTCCCGGGAATGAAAAACGTCTATTAAAGTTTGACCGCGATGCGGTCTTTGGGATGCCCCGGGAATGAAAAACCTGTCTTGATAGCGTACATCGCGACGCCCCACGCATGTACCTTTTCCCCGCAAATTTTGGCGGCTGAACCCGCCGGCACCTCAAACACATCAAACATCGGCGGCTGAACCCGCCGGTACATCAAACCCCTCAAACCCCTCAAACACATACAGCACATGCGCACGCTCCTCCTCCTCCTCACCACCACTCTTTCTCTGAACGCTCAGCCCGGTACCTGGCAGAACTTTGACCGCAACTGGAAATTCGCGCTGGGGCATGCCGCCAACCCGGAGAAGGATTTTAATTACAGCCTGGAAACCATTTTTTCCAAATCCGGCGCAGCGCCTAATACCGCCATTGCGCCTACATACCAGGACAGCGCCTGGCGCACGGTGCAGCTGCCGCACGACTGGGCAGTGGAGCTTCCGTTTGTGTTCGATCCGGCGTTTAACGTGATGGCGCATGGATATAAGCCCTTAGGCGGGACTTACCCGGCCACCAGCATCGGTTGGTATCGCAAACATTTCCGCCTGCCGCAAGCTGATGCCGGCAAACGCTTCCAACTGCGCTTCGACGGGGTTTTCCGCAACGCGGAGGTCTGGATCAACGGCTTTTACCTGGGCCAAAATGCCAGCGGCTACATTGGTAAGGCCTACGATATCACGGATTTTCTTTGGTTCGATCGCGACAATGTGGTGGTGGTGCGCGTGGATGCCACGCAGTACGAAGGCTGGTTCTACGAAGGGGCCGGCATCTACCGGCATGTGTGGCTGCATAGCTTTGAAGACCTGCATATTCCGCAGGACGGCATTTTTGCCTACGTCGACTGGCAGGGCGATTACGCCACGCTTAATGTGGAAACGGAGGTGTTGAACGATGGCTCAGGCGCCGCAAACCTTAGTACCGAAGTGGTGCTGCACGGACGCGACGGACATTTTGTGGCCAAAGGCAAAGCCCAAAACCTCCGCCTGGACCCCGGCCAATTCGGCGTTTCCAAACACAGCCTCAAGCTCTACAACCCCATCCGCTGGGAACTGGACAACCCCTACCTGCACCGCATTGAAGTGTTGTTGAAAAAAGACGGGGTGGTGGTTGACCGGCAGGTGCTCAAATTCGGCTTCCGGAGCATTGAGGTGAAGCCGGACGGCCTCGTGCTGAACGGCAAAAAAATCAAGATCCAGGGCGTAAACTGTCACCAGGATCACGCCGGAGTGGGCGCCGCCCTGCCGGATTACCTGCAATATTACCGCATCAAACTGCTCAAAAACCTGGGCGTGAACGCCTACCGCGCCAGTCACCACCCGCCCACGCCGGAACTGCTCGACGCCTGCGACAGCCTGGGCATGCTCGTGATGGACGAAACCCGACTGCTCAACAGCGGCGCGGAGTACCTGGATCAGTTTGAACGACTGCTCCGCCGCGACCGCAGTCGCACCTGCGTGTTCATGTGGTCCATCGGCAACGAAGAAGGCTGGATACACACCACGTCCACCGGCAAACGCATTGCCGAAACCCTGCTGAAAAAACAACGCCAGCTGGACCCCACCCGCCTGTCGACCTACGCCGCCGATGTGGCCAATGTGTACCAGGGCATTAACGAGGCCGTTCCGGTGCGCAGCTTCAACTACCGCCAGTACGCCGTGGCCGATTACCACCGCGATCACCCCACGCAGCCCATCATCGGCACGGAAATGGGCAGCACCGTTACCACCCGCGGCCAATACGAATTAGACAGCATCCGAGGATATGTGCCGGACCAGGACATCACAGCGCCCTGGTGGGCCAGCACCGCCGAAACCTGGTGGCCCCTGGCGGCCAACAATGATTTCTGGCTCGGCGGGTTTGTGTGGACCGGGCTGGATTACCGCGGCGAACCCAGGCCCTTTGCCTGGCCCAACATCAATTCCCATTTCGGGATCATGGACATGTGCGGGTTCCCCAAAAACATCTACTACTACTATCAATCCTGGTGGACCGACAAAGATGTGCTGCACCTCTCGCCCCACTGGAACTGGCCTGAAAAACGCGGTCAACCCATAGAAGTCTGGGTAAATTCCAATG
>JADZFI010000083.1 GCA_020850025.1 Saprospiraceae bacterium | reverse complement strand
TTTGCCCGGAAGGTTCCGGTAAAATTGCCATGTCTAAATATCAAAAAATTGTTGGCTATGGCGACAAAGATTTTGAGGCAGACAAGGAGTTGTCCTCCATTATGCAAAAAGAGCAGGGTGAGAAACCTGTGACGCACAGTACCGGGGAGGATGGCATGGTGTGTGCAGAAGAATGGGAGCCGGGAACCCATATTGTTCAGAAAGGTGAAAATTTGCGCGCTATAGCACGTACTTATAAAGTGCCGGAACAGCAACTGGTTAAATGGAATCAGATCGCTAATCCGGACCTCATTGAAATTTGCCAGAAAATCTGGCTCAAACCACCTCCTGCCTCGGCAAAGCAAAATGCCCCAGCAGCACAAAACACGGCAATTGCCAGCAAATCGGTAGTGGCCTCAACCGGTAAAACGGTCAAACCTCAGGGAGCAGCTCAAGCCCAAAAACAGAAAGCGACTGAGCCGGTTCGTCCTGTACAACACAACGAGGAGGCGGGGTATGTTATAGAGACACCCAATAAACCGTCTACCACGCCAAGAATTCACACGGTACTTCGTGGCGAATACCTGAGTAAAATTGCGAAAACCTACGGTTGTCCGGAAGAATGCATCCGCATTGCCAATAATATGCCAATGGAGGGGGATGAGCTTTTGGAAATTGGTCAACAACTGATCATTCCGGAATGTACCTGTACATTGAATGGTGAAGTGCTCAAACGCAAGCAGCCTGAAATGCCTGCATCCAAGCCTGCTCTCACTGTGAAAAAGCAAACGGAAGATGAAAAGCCTGTGAGCAAACCGGTTCGTAAAAACAAGGTCAATCTGGACGATGATCCTCCCATGATGTATAACTACGACCAGGAAGATCTGGCGCCGCAGAAGGTTAAAAAAACTGATCTGGCGGATGATTCCACTTTCCAGGATGATGAGCCGACGAAAGCGGCGGCCAACAAAGCTAAGGAAAGCGTTCCTGCCAAAAAGAAAACAGATACCCCCAAAGTTCCGCTCTTCAGAGAGCATCACGTGAAACAGGGAGAAACCCTGAAATCCATTGCTGCAAAATATAAAGTTGATGCAGCCGAAATTTCTCAAATTAACGGCCTGGATCCTAAGGAAAGCCTTATTCCCGGACAGTTGATCCTAGTGCCTATTGAGGAGGAATAAATAGGTTACAAAAGCTGTCGCCTGTTTAAATGAGCCACTCCTGAAATCCTCGGGTGGCTCATTTTTTTTGTCATACAGGCTGAATAAAAATAAATTTATTGGTGTATTTAATTGATTGTCAATATGTTTAGAAATTAATAACAAATCCTGGTATACGAATGGCACGGCTTTTGGCATTATTGGATAGTCGCACACAAACGGATTGCGATCCCCTCATTATGAAAAAGAACAAAGCACTCGTTACTGTATTTGCTTTTGCATTCCATCTGGCATTGCTTTTTTGGGCATTTCAGCAGATGAACTAGTCAACTATAAACAGGAAAATCTGAGGGGCTGCTCGCAGCCCCTTTTTTATTTGTGTACTTTCCGACAAAGGATTTTTAAACTTAATTTATCTCTGACAATTCTGCCCGCCACGTCATCATATTTGCCCTGAGCAGGGAAGTGCAGGTCGTTAAGTCCATGAGAATAAATAAAAGCGGGCTGGATGCGCCATTGCTTAAGCTTTATTTCCATGCCGAGCCCAAGGTCAACGGCAATTCTCTCCTGATTGATACTTAAATACTCTTTTGAATTTCCGGCAAGGTTCCAGCTTACCCGTGGCCCTGCGAGGATGCAGGCACGCAATGGCGCGTGTTTCTTTCGGGTATCTACTACCCTGAAGTGGATGGGAAGTTCCAAATCATAAAACCTGAAGCTTTTAGGCCCGTCAGGTTTGAACTGAAAGTTTTGTCGTACCACACTTATTCCAAGTTCCGGCTGGATCTCCAGCCAGGGGAATATGGATTTGTTTAAAAAAAATCCTCCTGTAAAGCCAGTGCTTACGTCCCCAGATCCGGCACGAGGTGATTCCGGATCCATACCTGCAAGGTCCTCCAGGCCAACAGAATGATGTTCAACGCCTGAAAAAATACCCCAATTCAACCGATCCTTTTCTTTGCTTTGTGCGGCCAAATTCCAATGGGCTATTAGTAGTATTATGAACAGGCAGTTTTTCATTACAAGGTTGAGATTATGAGAGAGATATTGCAACGCCTGGTTCCTTCTGGCCGACAGGCATTTTTACCCTTGACACTTATTCGGTCGGGTGGGTTGCCTTTGGCTGCCTGGAATGCATTTGTACATGGTATGCCGGATTGGGTGGCCATGGAGGCTCAACAGGAATCTGCGCGAGTTAACTTGTATGAATTGCTGAACACCCTGTTGCATTCTCTGCCGGGAGGAGACTTGCGAACGCATGTTTACAATGCCCGAAAAGCGCTGTTCCGGAACAAGAACATCCCTCCTTCACTTCGAAAGCAATTTCCAGAAACTGGTCCTGAATGGACGGAATTGTCACGCCTGCTACAACAGTGGGATGACGTCCATCAGTTCCGGAAAACATGTGAAAAGGATCTGGATTTAGCCATCAAAGAAGGTTTTGGCCGGTTAGGGCAAATTGCCCGGGATCCGGTCATACTATCAGGACTTTTATATGCCAGCCATGATTTGCGGGAATGTATGGTTGACCTGGGGAAGAAGGAGTCTGCTGAGTGGAACAGTAAGGATAACAAGGCTGCTAAGGCATTGTTACAGTATTTCACCAGAACCGTGTTCAAAACCTCTCCTTTTAGTGTCTTTACCACTTTATCTGTTCAGTCGTTTTCTGACGGTGGTCGCGAAAGGGTAGGGGACTGGTTTGAGGCGCGGGCTATGGTGACCCCTAATGTGGCTTTTTTGCCCTACTTCTATGATGTTTTGCTTGAAGACGCTTCGTTCAGGGATTCTCTAACGGTGCGTATCAATCCATCTTCCAGGTACTTTTCTGAGGGTACCTATGAGTGGCTGTATTTTGATGGAACAAGTGAGGCATTTCAACAGCTCCCAGCGCAACCCATGCTGGATTATCTGTGGAAGATATTATCGGGCATGGGAAAAGCGCCGTCATTTCTGCAGCTTTCCAAACTAATAGAGGCCGAGATTGATGAGGAGCCGGAGGCGGTACAAGGCTGGTTGCTTCGATTGATTGACCTTGGTTTTTTAGAATGGCTTTGGCCTGAAAAAGGACTCGGATCCGGATGGTGTGGCGGTCTGTACCAGTATCTCGGCTACATACCTTCGTCTGACAGAACGTTGGCCACGGCCCAATTACTGCAGTGGCTGAGGACTACCGCCAGGACCTTGCCTTTTCAGGAGCCGTCTTCCGTTGCTCAGGTTCAAAAGGAGGCTTTGGCTCAAATCCAATCTTACTTTTCAGGATTTGGCGTGGAGCCACCGCCTCTTTCAGCAGAGCAGGTTTTTTATGAGGATGTCTACAGGGAGGTTCAACCCACTATACCGGGGGAAGTGCTGGAGCAATTGGTGGAGGAGTTGAATACCTGTTGGCACTCCAGAGCATCTCATTTATTGCCTGATTTCAGAGCGGATCTGGTCAATTTCGCCCGGCAGGAGCTTGGGGAAAAGGAGGATATAGCCTTTCTGGATTTTTGCCGGCGTTTCATGAGCGCCGGCAAAGGAGTCTCCTCCGAGCCGTTATATGCTCCCCGATATCATGGCAAAATTGGGGCAGTGGTACAGCCATATTTCGAAGATGGTCAGTATAAAGCTGTGGTCAATGGACTTTATGCGGGTTGTGGGAAGATGTATGCAAGGTTTTGGAGCCAGTTGGCGCCTCAGGAGTCGGAATGGGTGAGCCGATGGATCAAGGATACCGAAGAAACGGTGGCGCCGTACCCTTTTCCCGGTTGGTCCAATGTCCATTTTCAGCCAACCCTTTTCAGCGGAAGTCTGGTTGTGCCGGATGGGCGATTGAATCCTGGAACCGGATGGAATTTGCCGTTACGTGATCTGCGCGTAAAACTGAATTCGGAAGACATGCCTGAACTATGGAACCCGGAGAACGAATCGCCGATCATTTTAAATGATCTTGGGCTTGAATCGCCGGAACTGTTGCCACCGGTCAGGCGCATACTCTGGTATTTGGGTGTGCCTTTTGTATCG
>JADZFI010000082.1 GCA_020850025.1 Saprospiraceae bacterium | reverse complement strand
TGTACAACCATTCAGGTTATTGGTTACTACCAGGGTGTAATTGCCAGGTTGGTAGACAGTTGCATTCAAGGCTGTGGGGTTGGTTAACAAGCCGGGGCCCGACCATTGGTAGGTGAAATTGGGCCCTGTGGATGATCCTGCGGAAAGGATCACTTCCTGTTTCTGCAGGCAGGTTAGCACATCCGGTTGCGACAATGCTACCACCGGATCGTTGTCGTCAGCCAGAATTTCTACCGTATCAGAGGCTGTGCAGCCATTGGTGACATCGGTCACCACCAGTTGGTACACCCCGGATTCATTTACTTGCGGATTGATGATATTGGTGGCAGATACAAAGTTTCCTCCGGAAGTAGTCCAGGTATAGCCATACTGCGGTCCTACGCTGCTACCGTTCCCAAACAGCATCATACTGGGCGCTGTGCAATTGAGTGTGCTGCCCGGGCCTGCCTCCGCTATCGGGGGAACAATATTTTGGGTAACATCAACGGTGGTGGAAGACGAGCAGTTATTGGTGGTGTTGGTTACCACCAGCGTGTACTGTCCCGGCGCTCCAACCAAGACCTGAGAAGTGCCGTTTCCACCCAGGATTTCACCATCCACGGTTTCCCAGGTATAGGAAATGGTTGGGCCGGAGGTTGATCCGTTGGCATCTATCGGAATAGCTGTGGCAGCACAGGTCAATACCCCCTGAGGTGTTGCCATCGATACCGGCACTGCTGAATTCACGGTTACCGTAGCTGAGGCGGAACTGGTACAACCGGTGGCGGCGTTGGTTACCACCAGTGTGTAAGTTCCTGCTGAAATGATGGTTGGGGTGAGCGTATTATCCCCCGCGCCGATGCCGGTTCCCGAAGCAGATGTCCATTGATAGGAAAAGTTCGGGCCGGTACTCGAGGCGGTGCCGTTGAGTTGCACGGTAGGTGTTGTGCAGTTGATCTCACCTCCAGGTGCTACTATCGCATTTGGTGGTGTAATGTTTTGGGGTATTACAATGGTAGCAGAATTAGAACATCCGTTAGCCAGGTTGGACACTACCAGTTGGTAAGTGCCAGGCTGATTTATGGTAGGAACAGGTGTATTTTGTCCGGAAACGATATTTCCAGGCGATGCGGTCCAGGTATAAATGTACTCGGGGGTAACCGGAGCAAGCGGATCGCCTATTACAGCAGACTGCACCGCACAGGTAAGAGTGGTAGGAGGCCCAACATTGGCAGCGGGTGGGATATTCTCTGCTTCCACAAGAATGGAAGCTTGCGAACTGCACATACTGCCAGGATTGGTAATAACAATGGAATAGGTTCCCGGAGCATCTATTACAGGGGTAAGGGTATTGGTTCCGGAAACGAAATTACCGTCCTGAGTTGACCAAACGAACAGGTCTGTAGGAACCATTTGAGACGCCAATGCACTAAGGGTAGCCTGCGTTTCGATACAGGTAATATCATTGCTGGCAGATACCACTGCTATGGGCGCCGAGAAGTTTTGATTTACCGTTACCGTCTCGGCGCTGGTGCAGCCATTTATCGGGCTGGTAACAACGAGGGTATAATCCCCTGCTTCAGTAATGACTGCTATTGGAGTATTTTGTCCGGATAATATCAGACCGTTATTGGTTACCCATTGATAGGTTATTCCTGCCGGCCCGGAAGCGCTGCCATCCAGCGTGACCTGGCTTACAGTACAGGTGATCAGGCCCGGGATAGCCACCGAAGCGTTTGGCGGGGTAAGGTTGGCCCCCACCATGGCAACATCCGTAGCGGTACATCCGTTTTGCGTATTGGTCACCACTAGGGTATAAGTACCAGCCGCGCCTACGAGGGGGGTAGCAGTGGTTGATCCTCCAAGAATAGTCCCCCCGCCGGAAGCTGTCCATAGATAGGTAAAACTGCCCCCTGAGCTGGAGCCGGCGCCATCAAGGGTAGTATTGGTAATGGCACATGTAAGGGTATCATCCGGTCCGGCTATAGCCAGGGGCGGTGTGTTGTTGGCTGTTACGGTAGAGGAAGCAGTGGTGGTACAACCATTGGAGGTGTTCTGGACGGTAAGGATATAGGTTCCGGACTGGTTTACCACTGGGTTCAGAGTATTGCTTCCTGAAACTATGTTGCCCGGGCTTGCGGTCCAGGTGTAACTGAAGTTCGGCCCGGCACTGGAGCCGGTTCCGTCCAGATTAACCGCCGGCGAACTGCACGTGAGGGTATTGGGTGGAGAAGTTAAGGCAACCGGAGCCGTGAAATTTCCCGGGACCACCGCTGTAGTCGTGGCGGTACAATTGTTAATATCCGTTATGGTAACAGTGTAGGTACCATTGACCAGATTTTGCGGATCCTGGTCTGTTGCAGCATTGCTCCACAAATAGGTATAGCCAGGTGTGCCACCTGCCACGAAAAGATCAATACTACCGCCGGAAGGCTGGCTGCAATTAGCGCTCTGAACTGATGCTATACTGCCTGCTATGCCAGGCGGGGAAAAAACAGAAAAGGCCTGATTATCCGTACAGCCAAAACTGTCGGTCACAATCACGGTATAGTTTCCCGGCGTCAAACCGGTCGGATCTTCAATATTTCCAATGGGAGACGGCCCTGTCCAGGCGAAATTATAGGGCCCCTGGCCACCGGAAACGGTGGTATTGATGCTTCCGGAGGGCGCTCCGGAACATAGTGCATTGCTTGGCACACCGGTGAGATCCAGAGAGGACGGGGTGACGATCACGGATCCACTTGCGGAACCAGGGCACCCGTTACCATCGGTCACCCCGGTAATCTGGTAGGTGCCGGGGGCATTCACTTCCCATTCAAAGGGGGTGCTTTGTATTCCTGTTACCGTATTCTGAGGAATCCCGTTCAACGAATAGGTCAGTTGATAAGGTGCGGTACCTGTGAAATTAACGTCGAGGGTAACCGTTTGTCCGGGGCAGATTTGTGGCCCGGCGCCCGCCAGGGTCGCAACCGGAGGTTGGTCAATGAACACCTGCGACTGGGCGGTGCTGATTCCACCGCATCCATCTGCGATCGTAACGGTGTAGGTGCTGGGGGCACTTATGAATGGGGTAATGGTAGCATCGGTGCTGCCTGTATTCCATTGGTAGGAATATGGAGGCAAGCCGCCAGTTACCCCAACACCAACGGTGGTTACGCCCGGGCCGCAAATGGGAATGGTGTCCGGCACCGTCTGCAATGGGACGTAATCCAGAATGGTCAGAATTTCCTGCGGATTAAGACAGGAACAAGGGTTGTTCAGCGTAAGAATTACGGTTTCAGCACCCTCCGGGATCATGTCGTTTACAATATTGACCGGAACCGTAATTTGTTCCTCACCGGCGGGAATAACATACGTTCCTACAATAGGGCCATAGTCAACCCCATTAATGGCGGTACCAGTAATGGTGAAAGAAACGGGCAAGGCAAGGGACGGATTGGAACCAACCCGGTCAATGAGTAACTCCACCGTGCCACAACCCTCGGTTACCACATTTACACCTGTTTGACCATTGACCACCCATTTTAAGGATGCATTACCGCCTCCATCAAAGGAGCCGGCCTTGAGGAATACGGCAGAATCCCAAACACCATCGCCAACATCAGAAATTTTCAACTTGATATGATAGGTGGAGCATGGAATGACATTGGCAACAGCCACCATTTTACGGGTAAAGCCATCGTATTGAATTTCTGCAACCGGCGCACCGGAGGCCGGTGGAATGGCGAGGCAGTTGTCGCCGGTAGCCGGGGTATTGTGTACGTAGTAACCGGAGTTGGTTTCGTGATTTACGGTATTAATGGAGATCGGAGTGGTTGACATGGGCACTACCGCGAGGTTTTGGTTGCCGGTAATGCCTGGGCCAGAGATGAAAAACCCGAATACATCATTGAAAGCCGTATTTACAAACTCGCAATATTCCTCTGATGCAAATACATATTCAAACGTGATGGGTGACTGTGTTGGAGTAAAATCAAATTCAATGTTGGCCATGTCAAAGAGTACACCTGCAGAGAGCGCCTGTAAATCCGGGTCGGGTGTTGCGTTCCCATAACCATTGTCGGCGCCGTCCACGGTATTGGGGCCGGGAGCAACATTAATGTTTCCGGTAGCCATGATAACGCCTTCGGAAAATCCGACATTGGTCAGGCCATTGCTGAATTGGCCAATCTGTGCCGGCTGACCGGAATAGGTAATCCCAGAAATATCGAAGCAGTCGCCGCCAATGAATACATCCCTGATCAAATTCTCGGCGGTACCTCCGGTAACAGAAAGTACAGCATCCGGGAACCCTGGTATTTGTCCTTTATCCTTTTCCCCTACTCTAATGATGCTCACATAGTGGCGGGGTGGGTCGGCAGGATCCCATGTGCAGGGATAATCAAGCCTGAACTCCATGGAAGGAGCGGAGGCTACAAATTTGAGGAGGTGGATGGTTGCATTATAATTCAAGACCTGGGTATTGGGGGTCAGCACCACAATATCAGGCATACACTGACTCAAACATGGCTCCCCTCCAGGAACAAGCAACCCATAGGTTTGACCAGGCATCAGATTTTTGAAAACCAGAATTTCCTGAGCAGATTCAGCTGTAATGACATGCCGTTTCTTTAGAGCGTCGAGCGTTGGATTAGATTGCTGAGCCAAGAGTGGAAGGCTTGAAACCGCCGCCCACAGAAGGCTTAGTACGGTGCGGGGTGAAAAAGGGCTCATAAACAGAAAGGTTTGATTGCGTGATTATTATTGATTGTAAAAAAAAATTCTACAAAACAAGATACTGCCAAAATCTGGCAGGCCAGATTCAACACGATGCAGAAACGCTGCATACCAAACCGCTGAATAACTAAAATGGAACGCTTGTCCCCTTAATAAATCTAGTCACGCAAATACGCGTGCTGTTGGCAAGCCTTGATACATCAAATTAACGGAAGCGTGCAAGGCTGACTATCTTGCGGGAGGAGTAGGCAAGACGACAGACCGTGTTGATCAGGAATAGTGTTCGCTTCTAAAACGGGAGCTTGCGGGTTTGTACTCGTTGATAAATCGGTTCGGCGGCAGTTTTCTAGCTTACGGGTGAAATCCAGCGCAATGTTAAGAAGTTTATTTCTGGGATTTTACGATTAACGGAAAAAATTGAACGTTAAAAAACAGGACGAAGTTCTGCACTTGCCCTCAAACCATTCCGCTGTTGTTGATGACCTGGGGCCTAAACCTGTGAACATTTATCCCGTATTATATCCATTTAAAGAATTTTTTTCCCTGAAGTACGTTTTACCGCCGTGCGCTCAAATGCATACCGTAAGTTTGTGCCGCGTTTCATTATTTGCTCACCAATAACCTGCTCAATGGACAGTGACCCGTTATTTTACACGAGAAAAACGTCGCCTGGTAGAACTGACCGAGCCGGATCCCGGATGCTGGGTACACCTGGCCCCGCCCTTTGCGCCCGATGAACTGGATGAGCTCGCCCGCCGGTTCGACTTCGACCCGGCATTCCTGACCGACTCGCTCGACCTCGACGAGCGTGCACGCTACGAGCGCGACGGGGATGTGCGATTCGTACTGATTAATACCCCCGTCAAGAATAAAAACGCCTCCACCGAAAACGAAGCCTACTTCATCACCGTCCCGATTGGCATCCTGCTCACCATCGAACATGTGGTGACCATCTCCGCTTTTGAAACGCCCGTACTGGAAAAATTTCTCGCCAATAACGTACGCGATTTCAACCCGGCCGATGAAAAACGCTTCGTGCTGCAAATGCTGGAGCAAAACGTTTATCACTTCCTGTCGTGCCTCAAAACGCTCAACCTGCGTCGCAACCGAATTGAAAAAGAACTGATGAACAGCAGCCGAAACTCGGAGCTCCGGCAACTGCTTTCCATCGAAAAAAGTCTGGTGTATTTTGTTAACTCATTGAGTGCCAACGAGCTGCTCAAGATGAAAATGAAACGCACCGACTTCCTCCACATCAATGGGGATGAGGATCTGAGCGATTTGTTTGAAGACATCATCATTGATAACTCTCAGGCGCTTTCCATGGCCAACGTGTACACCAACATCTTGAACGGCACCATGGACGCCTATTCCAGCATCATATCCAACAACCTGAACCAGGTGATCCACCGACTCACGGTGATTACCGTAGTATTGATGGTGCCTACCCTGATCTCCTCCTTCCTGGGCATGAACATTCCCAACGGTATCCCGGAACACCCCTGGGCCTTTTACCTCACTGTGGTAGTAGCCGGCCTCATCACCGGAGGACTATATTGGGTGATGCAGAAGCGGAAGATGCTTTGATGGTGTTTTGGTGTTTTGGTGTTTTGGTGTTTTAGTGTTTTGGTGTTTGGGAAGAGCGGAGCCAATTGGTCCTGGGTGGTGATAAAAAACAGTAATATTGGAGATTGCTCCCAAATCCAACCTCTCCAATCCAATCGGCAATCGCAAATCATGTAATCGGAAATCGCAAATCAATCTTCCTCCCCCCCATGAAAAAGCTACCCTTGCTCCTAACCGTCATTACCTTCTTTTTTTGTTATCTGGAATGGGGCGCAGGCCAGTCGGCTTTTCTGTATGAAGCAGCGTTGCAGGTATTCAGCCAGCGCGAAAGCGCCGGCGATAATTTTTCTCACCCGCTGATTTCACTGCCTTTTCTGGGACTGTTGGTACTGATATATCAGGCCTTTCAGCCTAAACCTAACCGCCGGTGGGTGTACCTTGGACTGGCGTTGCCGGCCATTTTGGTGCTGTTAATTTTGCTGGTGGGGATATTGAGCGGCAATGGAAAGGTGCTGGTTTCTACGTTGCCTTTTCTGGCGTCGGCGGTGTGGGCGGTGAGGAGTTATTGGGGGGAGGGTAAAGTTATTTAGCGATCCGGTCGGAGAGGGAAGCGGCTGTCACCGTTCCTTTTTTTCTTCGGCACTCAAGGCTTTTTTCTTAGCCTCAGCAATTTGACCCTTGAAATTTCGGCTTGTCACCACTTTGTCTCCAGTGCTTTCTTTATAAGCATTCCGGGTTTTCTATCTCCTGAACGCGCTCGTAACCAACCTTGGCCAGCCAGAGCTTAAACGGTTCAGCTTTTGGAGATGGAATGGATTGGATGATTCGAAACATTGTTTCTGTATTGGCGCACTCCGTCTCACGCATTTTTCCATCTTGAGCAATCATTTTGAAGTGTCGACAATTTGTCGACAGTTGAATTCCGCTCGATTTTTCTTCACGCTCTTTTAAGCGATACCAATAGTCCCTTGGTTTGGTGCTTTCTGTAAGCACTTCTATTACGTCAACTACGGCAAACCACCACTCCTCATTATGCCATACACGGCGGATTTGTCTTTCCTGAAATACGATGATTTTGTCTTGTTCTTCCATGTTTAAGTTTTATCAGGTTTTCAAAATAATCATTTCAAAGGTAACATGTCGACATTTAAAAAACAATTTGCTTTATAAATATTTCAAAAAACTAAGCCCCCACCTCGCAAACGCGCAAAGTGGGGGCTTTTCCATTGTTTTAGCATTCAGATCTTCCTACACCCCAAACACCGCCCGTCCGAGATACGTGGCAGCATCGCCCAACTCCTCTTCAATGCGGAGCAATTGGTTGTATTTAGCGATCCGGTCGGAGCGGGAAGCGGAGCCGGTTTTGATCTGGCCGGTATTGAGTGCTACGGCCAGGTCGGCAATAAAGGTGTCTTCCGTTTCGCCGGAGCGGTGGGAGATCACGGAGGTATAAGCA
>JADZFI010000081.1 GCA_020850025.1 Saprospiraceae bacterium | reverse complement strand
TTTTTCTTTTGGTTACTTTTCTTTTTGGGCAAGCAAAAAGAAAAGTAACAATGCCGGGCAAATGTACCAATGCCAAACTACACGCCAGCATTAGCCACTCATTCCACCGTCGTTATGCCGCGATGCGGCAGGGGGATTTCGTCCGGTCGCCTGAGCTCCCAACGTTGAGGGGCTACGCCCCCCGGGGCGCTGCGCCTGGGATAACAAAAATTCTAAACTACCATACTCAGGCTCATTTTGTGGGTAATCGGGAGGACTGAAGTTCGGGGGTTACAAGATGTTAGATGCCATGGTGGACTGAATCAGGAGATTACAAGCGATTGAACTGTGTATATACCGTAAGGTTTTTGGTAGCACTACAGGTCTGAAACCAACCTGTCCAGTAGTGTGATCCAAAAATCCATTGTCCAACAGTCCATCGTCCAATATCCAAAAATCCATCGTCACATCTTCCGCACCGGCACCCACACCTCCTCTTCCGACTCCGGATCACCATTCCGGTATTTTTCTCCCAGCACCTCAAAATGCGGCCGCTCGTCCAACTGCAGTCCGTTTGCCGGTATCCACTCCTGGAGTACATATTGCAATTTGGCTACAAAAGCCGCAACATCTCCTTTGTGGATAAACACCACATAATCGCCTTCCGGGAGCTGAAACAACTCCATTCCCTCCGGAGGCAGGGCGCCGGCCTCCACTTCTGCCAGGGCCCATTTTTGGAAGGTCGTAGCCGGGTTAAATCGCTGATAATACCCCTCCGGATACACCTGAAGCGAATACAGCTCAGTGCCAACCCGATCGGCAATCTCGCCCCTTCGAGGCATGAACTGACGCCATAAATCGGCCGTTTTATTGTCAACCAGACTCATGGACTGGTGTACCCCCACGAAGGTTCTGGCGGTAGTGTGTTTGATGAACATGATGCTTGTTTATATTTGCGAGTATGAAACATATCGCCGTTCTCCTGCTTGTCTGCCTGCCCTTAATGCTTTTTGCCCAGCAAAAACCGTCGCTGCCCTTCGTAACACCTGATGCGCCCAACTGGATGCAAATGCTCGTGGAGGCCAATCCCAATGCCTACGAGGTACAAAAGGCCTATGCAGCCTACTACGAGGAGCACCCGTTTGTCAAAAATGCCTACACACAGTATTTCAAACACTGGATGCACTGGGCACGACCATTCGTCCAACCGGATGGCTTCATCCTGGAACCCACTCTGGAAGAGCAGGAATTGCAGGAAAAAACCTTGCGCGCCCTGCGCCAGGCTTCCGCACAACGCGGAACACAGGCGGGATGGCGTTTCGTGGGCCCTAAACAAACTTTCGACACCAACGGACTCACTGAAGTAACCTGGCAAACCAATATCTACAGCATCGACATATCCCTCTCCAACCCCAACATCCTCTACGCCGGCGGCGAAACCGGCGGTCTTTGGAAAACGACAGACAAAGGTCTGAACTGGACGCTACTTACCCTGAATATTTCTCACAGTTCTTTCGGAGCGGTAAAAATCCACCCCACTAACCCGGATATCGTGTACGCCGGAACCGGCGGTAAGATCATTAAAACCACCGATGGCGGCCTTAGCTGGACCACCGTTTACAGCGAAAACAACCTCTGGACCAACGACATTGCCATCAAAGCTGATCAGCCGGAGGTAGTGCTCGCCGCCTGCGATCAGGGTCTACTGCGTACCACCAATGGCGGCGCCAACTGGACCAAACTGCATACCCAGCAAACCTGGGCTGTGGAATTCAAACCCAACGACCCGCTCACCGTTTTCGCCATTCGGAAAAGCGGCTCCGGCTCGGATTTCCGGGTTTCCACCGACGGCGGCGCTACTTTCAACAACTCCAATACCGGCTGGTGGACCCCCGCTGCGGGGATGTCCGTTACCGGCGGCATGATTGCCGTATGCCCCTCCAATCCTTCCCGGGTGTACGCCTATCTGTGCGGCGAAGGCGGCAACCTTGGCGGCTACATCGGAGTGTTCCGGAGCAACAACAGCGGGGGCAGCTGGAGCAATACCAACCCCGCCAATGCCATCGGGCAGCCTTATTCCATTCATACGCATACCAATCTTATGGATGCCAACGGGGTAGACTGGTTTACGCAGGGCTTTTACGATATGGCCATTGTGGTGAACCCCAACAACGAAAACGAACTGATCGCCGGCGGCTGCTCCTGGTTCAAAAGCAGCAATGCCGGCCAAACCTGGGAACCACTGGGCGGCTACGTGGGCGGACTGAGCTGGAGTCACCCGGATATTCAGGCGCTGGCAGCCCTCGGCAATGACCTCTGGATCACCAGCGATGGCGGTATCAATTACTCCAACAACTTCGGGCAAAGCATGGAGGCCCGCATGAACGGCGTTTCCGGTTCCGATATGTGGGGTTTCGACGGCGGCTGGAACGAGGATGTACTCGTGGGCGGACGTTATCACAACGGCAACATGGCCTGGCACGAGAGTTTTCCGGAGGGAAAATTCTACCGCATGGGCGGCGCTGAATCGCCCACCGGTTACGTAAATCCGGGCGAAAACCGCAAAATGTACCATTCCGACATCGGCGGGCACGAGCTGCGGGGCGGAGTCCTGAACGGCGCCAAATCCTTTCCGGTGGGGCTGTTCCCCAACGAGAGTTATGCCTATTACGCCAACTCGGAAATGGCCTGGGACCCGCGCTGCTGGAACATTGTGTACCTCGGAAATGAAAATAAAATCTGGAAAAGTCTGGACGGAGGCACCTCCTACACGGCCCTGTACAGCTTCCCGGGCAATGCCGACAACCGGGTGTACGACATCGAGGTGAGTCGCTCCAACCCCCATGTGATCTATTGCTCCCAGTGGGACGGCGCCGACGACTCCATCTGGAAAACCACCGATGGCGGCCAAAGCTGGAACAAGGTGACGCCGCTGCCCCTGCCCAACAACAACGACCGCGTAAAACTGGCGCTCAGCGCAGAAAATGAAAACGTGATGTGGGCCGCGGTCACCTACGGTTCCAACGGTAAAAAGATCTATAAAACCATGGATGGCGGCCAAAGCTGGATCAACCTCACCACGGCAACGCTGAACAACCTCCGCATCAGCAACATCATGGCCCAGTACGGCACCGACGGAGGCATTTACCTGGGCTGCAACGGCGTGGTGTTTTACCGCAACAACAGCATGGCCGACTGGGCGCCCTACACCACGGGGTTCCCTATGTCGGCCGAGTGCAACCGACTGAAGCCGTTTTACAAAACCGGCAAGATTCGCAACGGCACCTGGGGCTTCGGGGTTTGGGAAGCCGAACTGTTTGAGCCTTCCGCGGTAGTGGTACAGCCTATGGCCAGCACCCTGGCCGCCCAGTGCGCCCGGGATACCATTTACTTCGACGATTACTCCGTGCTCAACCACACCGGCGCGAGCTGGCAGTGGAGTTTCAGTCCGGCCCCGGTGTGGTCCGGCAGCACCAATGTTCGAAATCCCAAAGTGGTATTTGGCGCACCGGGCACCTATACGGCCACCCTTACCGTGAACGGACAATACAGCAAATCGCTCGATATTACCATTGGCGATGCCTGCCGGGCAGATACCATTCCCGGCTCTGCGGTGCGCCTGGGTGGCAACGATGTGGGCGATTACATGGCTACTCCGCCGCTTGGTTTGACCACCAACACCCTGACCATTTCTACCTGGATCAAGCCGGACGGCATTCAGCCGGAGTACAGCGCCATTTTTATGCACGACGGCGAAACGGCGGGGTTCAATTTCCGTCCGGGCGATAATTCCCTGGGCTACCACTGGCCCGGTGGCGCCTGGTGGTGGAACAGCGGCCTGATTGCCCCTTCGGGCGAGTGGAGCCACGTGGCCATGGTGGTAGAGCCCAGCGGCATTACCCTGTATGTAAATGGCCGTGCGTCCAAACACGCGTTCAACGTGCAGCCCGTCCATTTCGATTCCGGCAATCGCTTAGGCAACTACAAGGGCTGGGGCGGGCGCTATGTGAAAGGCTCGCTGGACGAGGTATGCGTATTCAACCGGGCATTGAGCCAGGCCGAGATCCGTGAGTTGCTGCACCTCACCAAGGCGCCTGAAGAACATCCCGATTTGTGGAGTTATTATCAGTTCAACGAAGCCTCCGGCGCTGCGCTCGACCGCGTGAGTGTGCGTCATGGCTCGCTGGTGGGCCCGACGGTGAAACGAGAAAAATCCACAGCGCCTGTGGGCAAAGGCGTGAGCAAGCGCCTGGATGTGGTGAGCGGCAAAAAACGATTTACGTTCGACGGCACCGGGCTTACCCTGGTGTTTCCTGCCTCGGGCGCCTATCCCAATGGAGAGGTAGTGGTGTCCCGACTGGTGGTTTCGCCGGATACCCTGCCCAACAGCCTTTATCCATCCAGCAAGGGATACTGGATCCTGGAGAATTACGGCTCCAATGCCAATTTTGTGGCGCCTTCTGAAATCTGGTTCAGCGGCATAGGCGCCATGCCCGCCGATTTACCCGCCTCCGAGTGCAAACTCTGGCGTCGTGGCCCTGTAGCGCATGGTCCCAACTGGCAAAACCTTGATGCCGCCGATGTGCTCAACGAAGGCCCACAGGCCAAGCTGGGTTTCACCAGCAACAATCAACTCAAATCGGGCGGACAATACTGGCTGGAACTGCCAGGTGTGGTGGCCTTTAAGCCTGCCTTTGCGGAAGTACCTGAACTTCCGGTTGCTTCCAAAACCACGGTGCAATTGCCCTATCCCAATCCGGTGGCGGAAGGCGGCACCCTCCAACTACCCGTATCCGGCCCCGGCCGGCATACCCTGCGCCTGTTCGACGCCAAAGGCAACCAGGTGCGCGTGTTCCGTATTGAGGAAAATACCAGCATAACGCTCCAGGGCCTGAGCAAAGGCGTGTATGCGTACCGTCTGGAGAACGGCACGGAAATGCGGTTTGGGAAGTTGGTGGTGGGGGAGTAGGAGGGGTTTGAAAGGTTTGATGTACCGGCGGGTTCAGCCGCCATAGTTTGAATGGTTTGAAAGGTTTACGTAGGGGCGACCCTCGTGGTCGCCCTATTCCGGTTCCCGGCCTCGCAAGAGGCCCAACGTTTATAGCACCCGGCATTTGCATCATCCCAACATTTACAAATCCAGCATTTGTAAATCCCTCAATTATCACACGTTTCAGCATTATTTTTTCATTTTTTGCCCTTGTGTGATTACCTTTCCACCACTTTCCCCCATTAATTAGGAAAGATACCACTAAAACCCTCTACGCCATGCCATCCTTTTCCTTTGCAAGCGCCTTTGCGCTTGTGCTTTCTCTCGTTTCCATTCCATTACAGGCGCAAAATCTGGTGTCCGGATCCTTGAAGGATACCGGCGGACAACCCGTTGCCGCCGCCAATGTGTTATTGCTTTCTGCCGCCGACAGTGCGCTGGTGTACAGTTTGTTGAGCGGCGACCAGGGGGAATTCCGGTTCAGCGACTTTCCTGCGGGCAGGTACCTGCTCGGCTTTTACATGGTTGGTTTTGAAAAGAGCTACTCGCCGGCCTTTGATGTCCGGGAGGGCGCTTCCGAGGTAGCGCTGGGGGTTATGGTGCTTCAGGAACGGTCGGCCATGCTGGAAGAGGTTTCGATAGTAGCCAAACGCCCTTTTCTGGAGCAAAAGATTGACCGAACGGTGATCAATGTGGCTAATACCATTACCAATGCCGGCGGAAACGCCCTTCAGGTGCTGCAACGCTCGCCGGGTGTGCAGGTGAATACACTTACCAAATCCATCTCCCTGGCCGGCAAACAGGGCGTAGTTGTAATGATCAACGGGAAAATATCCAGGCTCCCTCCCGAGGCGGTAGTGGATATGCTGGCCGGTATGAGTGCTGATAACATTGACCATATCGAGCTTATTCACACCCCTCCAGCCAATTTTGACGCCGACGGCAATGCCGGCATCATCAACATCGTGCTTAAAAAGAATGAAGACCAGGGCCTGAGTGGCGGATACAGCGCCAATGCAGGGTATGGATTTGGCCCCAAGTATGGCGCTACCGGCTACCTGAATTACCACCGCCGGAAAGCCAGCTGGTACGCCGGGTATGAGCACGTGTTCGACCTCAACCCGCAGGTGTTTACCAATTACCGGGTGGTACAGCAGAACCAACAGTTTTTGGAAACCGATACGTACAGCGACCGGCCCCATACACCCACCACTACCCAAAATGCGCGGCTCGGGGCAGATTTTCAGCTTTCACCCAAGACCGTGCTGGGGGTTCTGGGTACTTTTTTCGACCGCAACTGGTACATGGAAGCCGTCAACCATGTCAGGTATGCCACCAATGGACAAACCGATGCCCGATTGAAAATGCCCAACAGCGAAACCAATCACAGTCGCTCTCTTGGAGGCAATATCAATCTGGCGCAGCAGTTCGGAAAAAGCAGCTCGGTGAATATTGACATTGATTATGTGGGCTATCAGATCAATAATCCGAGCGATTATGATGTGCAATCTGTGGATGCCCAGGGCCTGGAAAACAGTCTGTATCAGCTCCGCATCAGCAAAAAAACACC
>JADZFI010000080.1 GCA_020850025.1 Saprospiraceae bacterium | reverse complement strand
GCAAATCAGGCATGAGCAGCCCTTCCGCTGGTCGGGAGCGCTGAACATGGGACTGGACGGGTATGCCAATTCCGGCGATGTGCCGGTTCGAAGCGACCGGTTCGCCTGGCGGATTTCCGGCAATCCGACGGCTTATTTATATGGCTTCGAACTGCCCTTTTCTTTAACATTAGGGCGGCAGATACGCGATGTTCGTTATCCAACCTTCAACCAGTTTGGCGTATCGCCTACCTGGAAATGGGTTAAACTACATGCCGGATGGCGAAACATGGACTTCTCACCTTACACCCTGGCCGGGCATACTTTTCTGGGGGGAGGAGTGGAGCTTACGCCCGGTAAATTCCGCTTTGCCGCCATGTACGGTCGCTTTCACCGGGCGGCGGCTACAAATGCAGGGCAGGAGTATTTTTTGCCCACCTACAAACGCATGGGCTACGGCGTAAAGATTGGTGTGGGTACTGCCGCCAACCATATGGACCTGATGGCGTTCAAAGCCAAGGATCAGCCGGGCTCCCTGACAATCCCGGATTCGCTGGGCATAACCCCGGCCGAAAACCTGGTGCTGGGCTTGTCAGGGCGCGCTACCCTTTGGCGTAAATTCAGCATAGGCATTGATGGAGCCGCCTCTGCGTACACCCGCAATCAGCAATCGGAAAAAGTGGCGCTGGATTCCCTGCAAATGGGCGAATACTATGGCGCTGAGCAATTACTCACTCCGCGCTTTTCCACCCGAGTCAATTTCGCCGGAAAAGCCACTATGGGCTACAACAGTCAGCATTTCGGGTTGAACCTGGCGTATGAGCGCATTGATCCGGAATATGCCACCATGGGCGCCTATTTTTTCAACAACGACATAGAGAACTACACCCTCAGCCCGATGATGGCCCTTGCCCGTGGCAAGGTTCGGCTTTTCGGTTCCTACGGTGTGCAGCGCAACAATCTGCTGGGCAACCGCTCGGAAACCTCCTGGCGTAACATCGGCTCGGCCAATGTGAGCATCAATCCCGCCCCGAAATTTGGCCTCGACCTGAATTATTCCAATTACCGGATGAATCAGAGCTCTACCGCTTTTGAATTGAGCGACTCCCTGAAATTATCGCAGGCTACCACCCAGGTGGGCGTTACGCCGAGGTATTCTGTTTTTGGCAAAAATGCGGTTCATACCATCATGCTCAACGGGGTATATCAGTTTCTGGACGATCAGAATCCGCTCACCGAAAAATTCGGCGATGTGCGCGCTCGGGTGGGCGTGCTTACCTGGGCGGCGTCGTTCATTGCCAGCAGGCTATCGGTCAATGCCGGATTGAATTACAACAGCGTACAACTGGGCGACACCCGCACGGCCAATTATGGGTTCAGCGCAGGGTTGGGCAAACCTGTGGCTAAGCAAAAGCTGAACCTCCAGGCCAACGGCGCCTGGAATCTGGCCCGATTGAATGGAAATGCAGACGGTAGCGTAATCAACGCTTCCTTTGGAGGCAACTGGCTGATGCAGCAGAAGCATTCGCTGAATTTTGGAGTGCACTTTATCCGCAGCAGCTCCAGTTTCCGGGGCAAATATTCTGAGTGGAGAGCTCAGTTGGGGTATTCCTGGGTGCTCCGGTAAGCGCACTTTTAATCCACTTTTAATCAGCCTTTAATGGCAAGCGGCAACAAAGGCCCGCACATTTGCCGGCACTTGTGATTCAAGTCGAGCAGGTGTGTCAAAACACTTCCCGGTGCATCAAACAGAACGAATAACAAACACTTATTCCGGATTGGGCGGATAAATCCGGCGCCCATGTTGTATCTTGCCCCTCATTATGAGCGATTACCAAAATATCGAAACCAAACCCGATTCCAATTCCAGAACCCTCACCATCGTGCTTGCCTTACTCCTGTTGTTGACCGGAGGTTCGAGCATATACTTCTGGAACAAAGCCCGCAACCTCAGCTCCGGCAACGACCGCCTTACAGAAAATGTGCAGTCGCTGGAAGCGGAAAAAATGATCCTGCAACATGAGTTGGACAGCCTGAGCGCATCTTACGGCGAACTGCTGCTCGAGAATGAAGACCTGCGCGGCAAGGAAGCTGCAACGGCGCAACTCATGGCCCAAAAGGACGCCGCGCTGCAGAAAATCAAATCACAAAACAAGAAGGAAGTCGTCGAACTCAAGGCGCAGGTGGAGGATCTCCGCCAGTTAAAAATTGAGTATGAAACACTGATTACCGCCGTACAGGTGGAAAACGAGCAGCTGAAGGCCGAAAACAAGCGCCTGACAGAGGAAAATCAGCAGTTGCAAACAGAAAACACCTCTCTGAGCGGACAAGTGGACGATCTGGCCAAAAAACTGGAAGACCAGATACGCAAAACGCAATCCGCCAAATTCAAGGCCACCTCCTTCCGGGTGGAAATCGGCAGCCGGGGAGAAAAACAGACCCTGCGCGCCAAAAAAGCCCGGGATATTCATGTGAGTTTCGACCTGTTCGATGTGCCGGAAGCTTACCAGGGCGATCAGCACTTGTATCTGGTGATCACCGACGAGAACGGCAAGCCTATTCCATCGGCCAAGCCAATCAAAACCTCCATTGATGCTCCCAGTGGCAAGGTGGATGTAACGGCACAACAAGTGAAGCCGGTGTCTCTTAAAGATACCCAGCGCCTCTCTTTCAGTTATAAACTGGATGAGAAACTTAAAAAAGGCAATTACGTGGCAGCCATCTATTGCAATGTGGGCCTTTTGGGCGCTTCCAGTTTCCGTTTGAACTGATTTCACCGTTAATCTTTTTCCGCCATGGGAAAAACCAGAGTACTGGTCATTGAAGACGAACCGAAGGTGGCAGCATCTGTCAAAACCTGGCTGGAGGAAAATGATTTTTCAGTGGAAATTGCGCCAGACGGCGCGGTGGGCCAGTATCTGGCTTTTAACAACCACTATGATCTGGTGTTACTGGATCTCAATCTCCCTTTCGTAAACGGTTATGAAGTTTGCAAGGCCATCAGATCTGTTCGGCCGGATTGTCCGATAATCCTGGTAACGGCCCTGGGAAGCGTGGAGCAAAAGCTCCAGGGTTTCGACGCAGGCGCCGATGATTATCTGGTAAAACCCTTCGATTTCCGTGAATTGCTCGCCAGGATGCGCGCTCTTTTAAAAAAGGCGGTTCCACAAGCAGGAGAAAGAGCCAATGAAGTGCTTCGCATTGCAGATTTGGAGGTAAATACCGGCTTCAAGACGGTTTTTCGTTCAGGCAAAGCCATTGATCTCACCGCCAAAGAGTATTCCCTGCTGGAGTTTCTGATGCGACTTAACGGCCGGATAGCGTCCCGGCATGAAATTGTAGAAGCGGTCTGGGACATGAATTTTGATACCGGAACCAATGTGGTGGAAGTGTATATCAATTTTTTGCGCAAAAAAATTGATCGTCAATTTGAGCCCAAGCTTATCCATACCAAGCAGGGACTTGGGTACTTTCTCAATGTGCTCCCGCCGGCATGAACATACGCAGTAAACTTGCCCTGCAATTTTCGGCCATAGTGGCCACCATCCTCTCGGTGTTCTGCATCGGCATATATT
>JADZFI010000079.1 GCA_020850025.1 Saprospiraceae bacterium | reverse complement strand
TAGCGGTAGAAGCTTTTATTTCCCGAATTACCACTTCTTTTTGTTGTACCTGCTGTGCTGAAATGGCCATTCTGCCGGCAAGGCTTTCGTTTTCTGTGCGAAGATTGGAGTAAGCATTGGTCATGCTGTCCAGGGAGTTGGCTATTTGGGCCTTTTCAGCTTCCAGTTCCATTCGCTCCTTTTCCAGTTTTTGGTTTTCGGCGAGATAGTTCTTGGATTTTTGCCAGAAGAAAAATCCGAGCACAGCGGCCAGGAGCAGGAGGATGGTTACGGTAATGGCGTAGGTACGGGAGTTTTGATTTTCGCTCATAGAAGTGAAGGCTGATTGACGGTCAATATTTGTGTGCTCAGGGAAGCTGATCATCTTAGGACTGGAGCATTCGCCTATTATTCCACAAAGGACAAAAACATTTTTCAATTTTTCTGTTTTTAATACTTTCAATATTTCTCTTTAGTAAACAATTCAGAATCAGATTGTTAGGAAATTTGCAAAACATGGGAGGCAAATTTCCGGTTAAGATGGTTGTGCAATAAGGGAGTATTGCCAAATTTGCCCCGAAATATGGTTATGCAAACCGATGAACTTATCAGCAGGTTAAGGGATCAGGATCGGATGGCCCAAAAGTGGCTGTACGAACATTATGCGCCGCTGATGTTCAGTGTCTGCAGGCGCTATCTCAGGCGACGTGAGGATGCCGAAGAAGCGCTGGTAAGCGGTTTTTATAAAGTGTACACACAGGTAGATGGTTTTTCCGGGGCGGGCAGTTTTGAAGGCTGGATTCGGCGCATTATGGTAAATGAATGTTTGATGATGCTTCGGAAAATCCAACCGCTGGTGTTTCCCGGAAATGATCAGGGATTGGCGGATAAACCGGATGGCTTTAATATTGAGGCGGAAATCTCGGCAAAGGAGATTCTGGAGGTATTGGATCAGTTGCCACCCGGGTATAGAACTATTTTCAACCTTTACGTTCTGGAAGGATTCAAGCACGTTGAAATTGCAGAGATGCTGGGCATCAGTATCAATACCAGTAAAAGTCAGTTGATACTGGCCAAAGAAAAGCTGAGGATGTTGTTGAAGAGATATGAGAGATGAGTAGTATTTCATCTTTTTGAATGCTCATATACCCAATAACTTCGTTCATTTGCATTCAGGGTACGATGGCGGATATATTTGAGTTTTTTAAAAAAAACGAGGAAAAGCTACACGAGAAGCCACCTGAACAGGTGTGGCACAAACTGGAGCAAAAACTCGACCGTATTCCACGACCCAAGCGTCGGGGGGGTATCCGGTTTTTGCAACTCTGGGTATTAGTACTCATCCTCTTGATCCTCATCCTGGCATCTGTTCTAGTCTGGCATTATTCACATTCCCCACATTCCCCACATTAACCCCATTCCCCACATTCAACAAATTATGCTTTCCGATCGCGTTCTCCATTTATCCGAATCCGAAACCCTGAAAATGGCCCGAATGGCCCGCGAATTGCGCGCACTGGGGCACGACGTCATCAGCCTGAGCCTTGGCGAGCCTGATTTTGATACGCCCGAGCATATCAAGGAAGCTGCTTACCAGGCGCTTAAAGAGGGTTATACCAAATACACCCCTGTGGCGGGTCTGCCGGAATTGACCAAGGCGATCAGTGAAAAATTCAAACGCGACAATCAACTGGACTATCGTCCGGATCAAATTGTGGTGAGCAACGGAGCAAAACAAAGCATTTACAATCTTTGTCAGGCACTTCTAAATCCAGGGGATGAAGCCATTCTGTTTGCTCCGTACTGGGTATCTTATTATGAGATCGTAAAGCTGTCCGGCGGCACTCCGGTGTGTGTATATGCAGGAGTAGAGCGCGATTTCAAGCCAACACCTCAACAGCTGGCAGATGCCATTACTCCTAAAACAAAGTTTCTCTTATTCTCCTCTCCCTGTAATCCAACTGGAACAGTGTTTACCAGGGAAGAACTGGAGGCTTACGCCAATGTGCTGGCAGAACATCCCAATGTGGTGGTAATCAGTGATGAAATTTACGAATACATCAACTTCACACACGAGCATGTGAGCATAGGCACTTTCCCGCAGGTGAAAGACAGAACGGTTACGGTGAACGGATTTGCCAAAGGGTTCTCCATGACCGGCTGGCGACTCGGCTACATGGGCGCACCCAAATACCTGGCCGATGCCTGTGCCAAAATACAAGGTCAGGTTACCAGCGGGGCAGCATCCTTTAGTCAGAAAGCCGGAGCTGTGGCACTGATGAGCAATATGGGGCCAACAGATGCCATGCGGGAAGCCTTCCGGGAGCGTCGGGATATTGTACTTTCCATGCTAGAGGAAGTACCCGGTATTCGGGCCAACCATCCGGATGGGGCCTTCTATATCTTCCCGAATGTCAGCAGTTACTTTGGCAAAACGGATGGGCATATTACCATTCGAAATGCCGATGATTTTTGCGATTACGTGATGACCAGCGCTTACGTCGGACTGGTTTCCGGCACCGCTTTTGGCGACCCAAATTGCTTCCGCCTGAGCTATGCCGCTTCGGAGGAACAACTCAGAGAAGCCATCAGGCGCCTCAAGGAAGTGCTCGGTAGACTGCGGTGATTACATGAGTAAAGCGAACTTCCTTCAAATGCTCTCGGGTCCAAATTCCCAGGCGGTGCGATAGGCGCCGTGCTCGGCGCAATAGTCCATGAATTGTTGATAGAACTTGTTTTCGCCGATGGTGGCGGAGTCGCCTATCACGATCAGGGCTAATTTTGCCCGGGTCATCGCCACATTCATCCGGCGATAGTCTTGAAGGAACCCGATTTCATGTTTCGGATTGGAACGCACCAAACTGATATAGATCACCTCTCTTTCCTGGCCCTGAAAGCCATCAATGGTGTTGACTGCAATGGCGCCGCTCGCAAGAAGAGGCTCCAGAAGCGGGTCTTCACGCAGGAGGGTTTCCAGTTGATTTATCTGTTCCCGGTAGGGGGAGAGTATGCCGATGTCCGGACCGTCAGGTTGGACTTCTGCTTCCCATCGGTCCGGATAGCCCATCCGGTGCAGCAAGCCTTTCAGATGGTTGCACAACAGCATGGCTTCTTCTGGGTTGTAGCGACTTGGGTTTCTGTGGAGCTGCCCGTTGACTTCCTGAATTTTCTCCTCAAAACTGCAACCGGCGGTATCAATAAAGCTAACGCTGGTTTCCTGCGCATCCGGATCATGGAGGTAAAGCGTGCGGTGCGCTGCGCTGGCGTGTGCCTGCAACACGCCGCCATAAAAATATGCATTGGAGAAGGCCATAATGGCCTGGTGCATACGGTATTGCACGGTCAGCAGATGCACATGGGAGGGTAATAAATCCAGGCATCTTTCGATGAGGGTTACCGACAAACCCTTGCGCGCCGCCTCGATATTTTTAACGGTAGGAGGCAGTTGAAACGGATCGCCGGCCAGCACCACACGACTGCATTTGGTGATAGGGATCCAGCAGGCTGGCTCGAGCGCCTGGGCTGCTTCATCAATGACGCATGTTCTGAAATGCCGTTTGTCCAGCAAAGGATGTGCTGCTCCTACTAGCGTGCAGATAATGGCCTGTGCACTGCTCAGAATTTCGTCCATTACCCGGTCTTCCAGGGTTCTGGCCCAATCGTCGAGCTCCCGGGCCTGTTGTTTCAGGTGTGCGCGCTCGCGGCGGTCCTCCGCCTGAAAGTTGCGTTTGAACCGGGAGGCCTGACGGCGGTATTCAGCCGCAGCGATCTTTACTTTTTTGATGTTTTTGGCTTCCGGATGATCGGCCAGCATGGCCTCTGCGGTGTGCTGAATGACACTTTCGTCCACCCGGCTAACGTTGCCAATGCGCACCACATTCAGCCCCTGCGCAGCCAGTCGCTCCGTGAGCAGATCGGCGGCTGTATTGCTGGGGGCGGTGACTAGAACGGTTTGCTCTGTTTGTGAAAGGGCTTTTATGGCAGCTACCAGAGTGGTTGTTTTGCCTGTTCCCGGAGGTCCGTGAATAACTGCTACATCCCGGTGATGCAAAATAGCGCTGACAGCATTTTGTTGGGATGGATTTAGCGATGAATTAACAGCGATTGTTTCCGGCCAGTTGGTTGGGGCTGGAAGTTTATCGCCGACTGTAAATAGTCGCCTGAGTTCTGCCAGTCGATTGCCTTTGGCGGCCATCACTTTGTCCAGGGCTTTTTCCATTTCGAAATAGCTCCGGTCGTCGAACAGCATATCCACCCCCAGTTGTCCGGACTGGATCCAATCAGGAACATCTTTGGCGTGGAGAATGATTTTCATGCGGTTGCGTTCCACATAGTGGATGACACCCTGTTTCTCCGGCTGATCGGCATCAGGTTGAAGGGTGAAAAGACTAACAGGCTGACCTGCCCGCAACTGGTGTGGTTCGTTCAGGCGGCTGGTTCGTTCTACCAGAATAAAGGCTTTTTCACCCAGGGAAAACCCCGTTCCAACTACCTGAAGTGGATACCAGGTGTACCCTTCCTCCACTCTTGTCGAGAGCGGATTCTCTCTTACCAATTCCAGAAAATTTCTAAAATCGGCTTCCTTTTCCTGAATGAGTAGTTGTTTAAGTCTTTGAAAATGTGCGAGTTCTAGTTCAGTTGACATGCTATACCTTCATAAACTTCCCGACGAGCCGTTTCCCGGCATCGTTATGCACGGTGAGGGCATACTCGCCGGCAGGCATAAAGGTAGGCAGGTGAATGGTATAGGATCCCTCTTGAAGCAAGGTTGTTTTGGCAAACCACTGATTTCCTTTGATGTCAATGATGGAAATACGAACGACCTGCTGATCCCATGTGGGTATATGAACCAGGAAACGATCCGAAACCTCGTTGAGTGGTTTGTTTGACGTTCGTGCCAAACCGGGATGCTTTTCTGTTTTTACCGAAACTTCCGGATCGTACATAAAAATGCCTGGCTGTGTCGGGTTCGCGGAGCAAAACCAGAGTTTGTTACTGCTGTCAATAAAGAAATAGGGTGGGGGAAGCGTTATATGGTTCTCCCATCCGTGTGGCTCAAGCTGAGACCAGAGTCCGTTTCGGTACACGCTCACTCCGGCAGGGTGTATGCCTTGTTCGTGGCCTATGTACACACTTCCGCTGGCATCGAAAGCCAGTGAAACTATTTTATCTGCCGGGAGCCCGGCGTTGGCGCAGGTGAGGGTGGTCCATTGAAACCCGTCAAATTGAATGATTCCCTTATCAGTAGGTATCCAAAGTGTGCCATCAGGGGCTAGTGCCATGGGATAAACGGCATTAAAGGGCAGTTCAGCGGTGCTAAGGGCATACGTTTCCCAGGACCAGCCGTCAAATTTGAACAATTGAGTAGATGTTTGGAACCATGTAATACCGTCGGGATCTGATTTAATAGAAATAATATCCTGTCCGGAAGGTATGGGCGCTTCCGATTCGTTAAAGAAAGTCCAGTCACCGTTTTTCAGCCTGGCCAATCGGGTGCCTGGTTGTGTCTGGTGGACATAAGGGAACCAAACCGAACCGTCGGCTCCAGATGCAATAGCCCAGTAGGCGAGGTACCCGGGGTATCTTTTGGCAAGCGTATCCAATAAGGTCCAACGGCCGAATTGATAGTGCAGGATTTCTCCTGATAACATTCCAAACCAAACATTTCCTGCTCTGTCGGCGTGAACGGAATAGACCTGATTGGTTTGAGCGCCCATTGTTTCCGGCAGGAACTTTTCCCATTGATCACCTGATTTCCGAATGATCCCGTCTGAAGCGAGCCAGATGTCCCCATTGGCATCTTCCGCCATGGCTCTGGGCGCTGTATTGGGCAGCGGGAATTCCTGGTATCGGATTTGTTCCCAACCTGTTTCACTCAGGCGCGACAGGCCGCAGGTGCTGGTCCAGAGTTGTCCGGATCCATCAATGACCATTTTAGGTGCATCCTCCCGGATATCGCCATTGCAGCCTATACTAATATCTGAAAAGTGTTTCCAGGTATTGTTATTAAGCACAGATATAGCTTTGCTGGAGCTCATCCAGAGGCGATTGTCATGGTCAAACAACAATTGCCCGATTCTGATTTCTTCCGGAAGTCCAAGCGTAGCTATGTTGATACATTCCCAGGCGCCCTCATGGCAATAGGCCAGGCCGTTGTTGGAGAATGCCACCCAAATATCGCCGTTTGGATGAACAGCCACCGATTTGAGGTTAGTGAAATTGGGGATTCCGGTGTTTCCGGAATGGTAAATGATCCATTGGTTGTCTTTCCATTGTACCAGCCCTCTGTGTGTGGCCACAAACAAGGTATTGTCGGGCGCCCAGGCCAGGTCACGGATTTTGTCGGAGGGGGTCGGGCTGTTCAGAATGGTAAAGGCCGACCATTGTCTGCCATCGTAGACGGCAAAGCCGTTTTGCTGGGTTCCCACGGCAATACGCCCGTCCGGACCCGCTTTCAGGGCTATCATGGCGCCTCGCTCGAAGGAGAGACCGATGGCAGAGGTGTCCCAGCCGGTCCATTTATAATCGTTTTTTTGGGCAATGCCTCCGGCATGGCCAATGAGCCAGTCTCCTTCCGGACTTATAGCAACCTGCTGTACGCCGTTGAATGCCAGGTTTTCGTTTCGCTGGTTAAAAAAGGTTGGGTTGGCGTCTGTGTCCAGAACGACAAATCCATAATCTTCCCTGCTGCAAATTAAAATTTCATTGCCCCTGGCAGCCATACTGCTTATTTCATCAGCTGCTTGATAGAATTGCCAGGTTTGAGAAACTACCAGTGGAGGGTGGAGGTACAGGCACAGTATTCCGGCCAGTGTTGGTAGGTTTAGGCTTCTCATAAGTATATACGGTGGTTAGCTGTTTCATGAGTGGAGGGAATATGCTAACCGAAGGCTATATGTAATTATCTGAAGCAGGGATTAAAACGAGAACAAAAATAAGTGAATATTTTAAATGTATTATATTTAATTTGTATTTTTTTCTAGAATATAAAAAATGCTATGGTGGTGGTTTATAGCCTTCCAGAAGGTTTTGAGTAGAGCAGCAGGGTATTCTCTCCAAAATGCTCCTTGAAAGCCAGTGCGAATGTTCCGGGGTTGCTGAATCCAACCAATTCGGAAATGGCCTGAGGTGTTCCTGCGCGCTTTTCGAGCAGGACTTTTGCTTTTTCCAGACGCATTTCCCGGATCAGTTGAACCGGTTCTTTTCCGGTGAGCACCATGAGTTTTTTAGCGTAGTGCACCCGGCTCAGTTGGAGTTTCCTGGCGATATCATCCGGAAGAAAGTCGGGATTAGCCATATTGCTTTCAATCAACTGAACGGTTTGCTGCAGGAATGGATCTTGCAGGTCTACCCGATTTTCCGTGAAATAAAGCTGCAGGAAGCGGCTGAATTGTTCATGTTTTAGCTTGCGCGCTTCGATCAGTCGTTGAACGGATGCATCAAATTCATCATCGATGACGGGGCGGGTAAACCAGGCATCAGCGCCCGCACGAAGGGCATCCAGCTTGCCTTCATTGCCAAATTTGTTGGTCAGTAATACCACGGGAATGTGGTTGGTACGTTCGCTAAGTTTGATCTGTCTGGCGATTTCGATTCCGGTATGGCCGTTAACCAGGGCATCGCAAACAATAAGATCGGGCAACATTTCATTGGCCATTTCCAGTGCTTCACTTTGTGTTTGCGCGGTCTCTATTTGAAAACGATCGGAAAGTAACGACTTCAGATAAAGCACCACTTGCCGGTTGGGCTCAATGAGCAGACATATCTGGTGCGGCATAGGACCGGGTCCTGAGCTGACCATTTCAGGGACTCTCGTTTTGCTAACGGCAGTAATTTCTTCTGTGAAGGGTGTAGGCACTATGGCATGGCGCCGTTGTTCAGGAGCCGGACTTGATTTGACGGCTTCCCATTCCTGTTCTTTTTTGCGGAGTAATTTTTGCCATCTTCGGGTAAAGCTCAGATTTCTCCAAAGCAAGATCAAAAAAGCCAATCCAACCAGACTACCATAAATCCACGCGTCTTCCTTGGGTATTTTAATGTAATTAACTTGTTGGCTGAGCTCCAACTGGTGAAGTGTGGCGAGCGAATCGTATTTCTGTCGCATCCCCAGGGCTTCCGCTTTCCGCTCCCGGGATTTGATGGAATCCTGTGCAACAGTCAGTAATTGCTGGCAAACCAGCGCTTGTTCCGGCAGTTGCCAATTGCGATACTCCTGCACCAGGGCTTTCAGCAGTTCGGCTTTGGTAAAAGGGTTGGGGTCTCGCCGGGCGTCCATTTCAGCAACGGTGAGCAGGGTGCTGGCACTACGTTCATCTGAATTAGCCTGATAAATTCCCGACATCAGCGTAAGGGCTCTGGCGGTAAGCGGTATCTTGTTGCGCTTCATAAATTCACGAAGGCTCTCCACTTCCACCTGGGCCTGTTCAAAATTCCCTGCCTGTGCCAGCTCCACCATGACGCTGAGCTTTCCTCCCAGGGTATCCAGAATAGCACTGTTCTGCCCGGAAAGCAAGGCGTTTCCAAGACACAGGTAGAAAATAAGTGTGAACGTAAGGCGTATTCGGAGCATGGGTATCGGAGAATTTCACAGCAAAAGAAGTTATTTTTTGACAAACCGACATGCTTTTCCACAGCTACAAAAAGGATTGCCAAAAATTCACAAGCGCTTAGAACCGAAATTTATCTATTCTACCCATGTCTGCCCGGGAAAAGTTTACACTGGCTTAACTTTGCCCTCCCTTTCCACCTTTCCAATGTTTCAAACGCTGAAATCAATTATATTTCCTTTCAGACTTCTGGGCTTCTGGCTGCTTTTTTTTACTCTGTTCAGGCTATGGTTCGTGCTTTGGTTCCGGCAATACTGGTCGGCAGATGCCCCCGGCGATATATGGTGGTCGTTTTGGCACGGATTACCGCTTGACCTGAGTTTTGCTGCCTATCTGATGGCCATCCCGGTAATTATCTGGCTTGTTGGGACATTGGTAGGGCCGAAGGCATATGCGCCTGTTCAAAAGGGAGTATTGACCATTAATGTCATACTGTTCAGTATTTTCATCTTTGTCTTTGGCGCCAATCTTTTTGTGTATGAGGAGTGGCAAACACCATTGAACAACCGCGCCGTGGAGTATTTTAAAACGCCCAGCGCTTTGCTGGACTCCATGTCGTTCGTTTTTAAAATGGTGTGTATAGGTTTGTATGGCGGCGGGATATGGATGTTCTGGAAAATCTACGATAGGGTTGTTGGGAAGTCGGTATACCCGAAAAACGGCCTCTCCAGATGGTTTTTTCTATCCATGCCGCTTTGGTTGGGAGCGCTGGTGCTGGCCATTCGCGGAGGGTTGGGTGTAATGCCGATCAACGAAAGCGCAGTATACTATTCTCCCCATTTGTTCGACAACCACGCAGCAACCAATCCCGGCTGGAGTGTGGGGCATAGCCTGGTTGAAACCCGATCTACGGAAAACCGGTTTAAAGTGATGGAGGATGCCGATGCCCTGTCCCGAACAAAATCCGTCCTGATGGAACCCAAGCGGGATACTTCCGGTAATCCAACCGCCATCATTGCTTCAACACAACCGGTTAACCTGGTCTTTCTGATGCTTGAGAGCCATACCGCCCAGGTAATAGAAGAATTGGGCGGAATAAAGGAAGTGTGTCCTAACTTGAGTCGGCTTGCGCGGGAGGGCATCTTGTTTGAAAACATTTACGGCAGCGGCTACCGCACGGATCAGGGACTGGTTTCCATTTTGGCGGGCTATCCGGCCCAGCCGGATCAGAGCATTATATTACTGGACGACAAGGCTGCCACGCTGGGGTCCTTGCCCAAATTGTTGAAGGAAAACGGGTATCAATCCTTGTTCGTGTATGGCGGTGAACTCACCTTTGCCAACATCGGCCTTTGGCTCACGAACCAGCGTTTTGATAAAATTATATCGGAGCGCGATTTCGCTTCTGCAGAAAAAAAACAACGCTGGGGCGCAGACGATCAGGTGGTGTTGCAGCGGATGTTACAGGAAATCAAGGGTTTGAAACCTCCCTTTTTCGCCGCCACGCTTACTTTAAGTCTGCATCCGCCCTATGATGTCCCTTTTGAAAGTCGCTGGAAAGCCAACAACGATTCCGAGAAATTCCTGAACAGCGCTGCATTTACGGATCAGGCACTGGGTACTTTTTTCGAGGCAGCACAACAACAACCCTGGTTTGAGCAAACGGTGTTTGTGCTGGTAGCAGACCATGGCGCTTCTCAACCGGGAGGGGTGGGCATGGACCGGCCGCAATCAAGGCATGTTCCCCTGATCATTTATGGCCGCCCTTTGCTGGATGCCCGAAAAGGG
Organism: Saprospiraceae bacterium; assembly: GCA_020850025.1. Classification (GTDB taxonomy): domain Bacteria; phylum Bacteroidota; class Bacteroidia; order Chitinophagales; family Saprospiraceae; genus M3007. Next base: position 1,525 of record JADZFI010000079.1, on the reverse strand, counting down.
CACAGGGTCAAAGCCTACGGAAATCACCATGATATTTTGGCGTCCCTGATTCCCCATTTGCCGCTGGAAAAAAGAACAATATCCACGGAAGGCATTACCTGGAGCAGGAACCTGTTTGCATTGGATGCCGCACAGAAAACCAATACAAACAGAGCCAGCGCGGCCGGGTTTGCCTATTACACCAACGAAAATGGTTTAGGTTGGGCAACTGCCCGCGGCAAGGGCTTTTTTGAGTTTAAAAGCGGAGAATGGCGAGTGTTTGAAGGCGAATTGGACGAGCAGGATAAGCTGAATGCACAGGCGTATTTGCAGACATTGTATGAGGATTTCCTGGGGAGATGAATAAGTCTATTGACTCAGCAAGGGTTCAATATCAGATTTTTCAATAAATTATAATTCTTGTTTATTTCTGGCACGGTTTGTGTCATATTTAAAATAGTGTGTAAGTATTGTTCTCAGAATTGAAAAATTCTCAGGGGGCGCAGGAAAAGACCTGCGCCCTTTTTTTATCTACTCTCCAATTGCTTCTTATACTGGAAATACCCCCGGATAAACTGCCAGCTTTCGCCATGTGGGGTAGGGGGTTGGCCGGATTTTTTTTGGGCGCGGTGAAGTCGGAACAACAATCGCCAGTGGCGCCAAAGATCCCGGTAAGCCCGGAGCATACCGTGTGAAGGATCGTAAATGTGAGCGGGTTCACCCAGTACGCCATTGAGTTCCATCACCTTGAACTCACCGCGCTGAAGCGCTTCCCAGGAATCTGTTTTTAAGTCGAAGCGGGCATACTGAATCCCGGGAATTTGCCGGCAGATGGTTTCGAAGGCCCGGGTCATGTGCTCGTTGATCAGGTGATTTCCGTTCAGGAACTTGGTGCCGCGCGAGTGGTTGCCAATGGGCTCCAGCAATACGCGCTCCCCGCTCGCTGGAACTCGATCCAATAATTCGGGAAATTCCTGTTCAAATCGGCTGAGCTGAAATGCTGAACGCGCCTGCTGCTGCATCAGCTGCCGTATGCTTGATTGCCCGTCGCCTGTAATCTGAAGAAATTCTTTGAGGCAGACAGAGGTGATACCAAAACTGCCACTGGGGCCGGGATATAAATGGTACAACACAGAGGCCTCCCCCGGATGTGCCAGAAATTCCTGCAGGATAAAACGCACCTTCCAGCGATCGAGGTGCTCCTTCAATTGCGCCGGGTTCTCCACTTTTTTTACCAGAAAGCCGCGCTCTCCAACGTCCGGCTTGGCAATAAGCGGGAATGAAAGTCCGGCTAGCTCCAGTTTATCCATTACGACGGAAAATTCATCTTCCGGCTCTGCCAGCAACATAGCTGGCACAACTTCAGGTGGCAGAAGCTGCAGGATGTCCCATTTCGATTCCCCCATGGCGCCGCCCAAGGGAATGGCTGGGTTAACATTGGAAAAGAAAAACAGATGCCTGGCACGAGCAGCAAACCACAGCCAGTAACCATATACCGGAATATTGGCCAGCCACCAGGGATGGTACTCCCACTGGGTCCAACGGG
>JADZFI010000078.1 GCA_020850025.1 Saprospiraceae bacterium | reverse complement strand
TGGGATCCTTTATGAACGTAAGCAAATACCCGCCTTCCCTGCAATACCTTTCCATCACCATGGGATTTGCTATGCTCCTGCTGGCGATGCTGGAAGGGATTAAAAACCGCTTTACCAACTGGATGAGTATTTACGGCAGAACGGCATTTTTCTATTACCTGGCACATATTTATCTGATTCACCTGTTGGCAGCCATCGCCTACTTTGCCCGGGGAAATGACCTGGTCCGTGCCATGGCATCGCTGCCGCAGTTGCCCTTCCTTTGCGTCATCCCCGGCGAAGGATTTAGTCTGGAGGCCGTGTATGTCATCTGGTTAATGGTGGTCGTAGCACTGTATCCGCTTTGCCGATGGTACGATTCCTATAAAGCCCGGCACAGGGAAAAATGGTGGCTTCAATATATTTAGTGGCATTTCTGCAAACGTTAGACCTCTCCGAGGTCGTTTTTATCATCAAAAGGTGTCCGATTTCGGACATTCGCGTACGTTCGCGAACAAAAAAATCGGTAGGATTTCTTTTTTATATATTGATAATCAGTTATTTATAAAAATGGCACGAACTTCCCCCTACATCGTACATCGCAAGTCGTACATCGCAAGTCGTACATCGTAAATCGTAAGTCGTAAGTATGGATCGTCCTATCAAGAAAAAAACATTCACTCCCCAACGCATAGCCTTGGGAGTCGGCATAATAGCCTTTCTGGTTTTTGCCATACATACCTTGCTGAAAGGAAGTCAGAGCACGCTGAATGTAAGCAGGGAAAAGATTACCATCTCATCGGTAACCCGCGGGGTGTTCGACGAGTTCATTGTGGTAACCGGCGCTGTTCAACCGCTCAAAACCTACCAACTCGATGCCATTGAAGGCGGGTATGTGGCTCAGAAACTCATTGATGGCGGCGCTACGGTTAAACAAGGCGATCTCATCCTGAAACTGGAAAATCAGCGCCTGATGCTGGATTTTGTGAACCGCGAAACAGAGATGTACGACCTGATCAACAACCTGGAAAATACGCGCCTCCGACTGCGGCAGGACAAATTCACCCTGCGCAAAACGCTCTCCGAACTGGATTTCCAAATTCAGCAAGCCAAGGCCGACTACGAGCGCAACCAGAAGCTCTACCAGGACAAGGTGATCTCCCAACAAGAGTGGGAGCGCAGTAAGAATACTTTTGAACGCTTGTCGCAACAGCGCGAAATTGAAATTGAAAACCAGAAATTCCAGGAAGAAAACAGCCTCACCCAAATAAAACAACTGGAAGGCACCCTTGATCGCACCAAGCTGAACCTGACCATGATGAAGGAAAATCTGGCCAATCTCAATGTTCGCGCTCCGGTATCCGGTTTGCTCTCCCGCGTGGATGTGGAAATTGGAGCCAGCATTACAGCCGGGCAGAACATTGGCCAGATTGATGATCTGAACGGATTCAAAATGCGGGTGGAAGTGGATGAACACTATATTTCACGCATTTTTCCGGGGCTGGAAGGTTCCTTCGAGTTCAATGGCGCAACGGTTAAACTGGTAGTCTCCAAAGTGTTCCCTGAAGTGCGCAACGGCCGCTTTGACGTGGATATGGTGTTCGAAAAAATTCCGGAAGGCATTCGTCGTGGGCAATCAGTGCCGGTGCGGCTCCAACTGGGCAAACCCGCTGATGCCACGCTGCTCGCCACCGGCGGCTTCTTCTCTGATACCGGCGGCAACTGGGTGTACGTCCTCAGTGCTGACGGCGCCAAAGCCACCAAACGCAATATCTCACTGGGCAGAAAAAACCCGCAGTTCTATGAAATACTTAGCGGCCTGGAGCCTGGCGAACAAGTGATCACCTCCAGCTACGAGAACTTTGGCGACAAAGACGTGCTAAACCTGCAATAACCCTTTTAACACAACAAATTACCTCTCCATGATAAAGACCGTAAATCTCCATAAGCTCTTTACTACCGACGAAGTGGAAACCACCGCGCTGAATGGCGTAAGTATTGACATTCAGGCCGGCGAGTTTGTCGCCATGATGGGCCCCTCCGGTTGTGGCAAATCTACCCTGCTCAATATTCTGGGGCTGCTCGACAATCCCTCCGAAGGAGAATATTACTTCTTCGGTACAGAGGTGGCCAAAATGAGCGAACGCAGCCGCGCTAACCTTCGCAAAGGCAATATCGGGTTTGTTTTCCAGTCGTTCAACCTCATTGACGAACTGAGTGTGTACGAAAACGTGGAACTGCCGCTATTGTACCTGAACACGCCTGCTGCCGAGCGCAAAAAGAAAGTAGAAGCGCAGCTGGAACGCATGAACATCATGCACCGCCGCAATCACTTCCCCCAACAGCTTTCCGGGGGCCAGCAGCAACGCGTGGCCATCGCCCGGGCAGTGGTGGCAGATCCCAAGGTGATCCTCGCCGACGAACCCACCGGTAACCTCGACTCCTCCAATGGCCTTGAAGTGATGAACCTCCTCACCCAGCTCAATCAGGGAGGCGCCACCATCGTGATGGTGACCCACTCCCCACATGATGCCGGTTTCGCACACCGCGTGATCAATCTGTTCGACGGTAGGGTAGTGACGGAGAATTTTCATGTATGACGGGTTACGGTAGACGGCCAACGGTAGACGGACTACGATAGACGAAATTTTCACTCACTCCAGCCGCCCGGCGGTCAGTAACATTAACTACCTGTCTGACAGCTGCTTTTATCCGAACAATCTGATCAGGCGGGACGGCTGGTGTTTGAGTGGAAAAACAAGACCAACAACAAATAATTAAGCCATGATTACCAAAATCCTACTCCTGCTCACCACCTTTTTGTGGAAACACCTCACCCAACCCAGGTCGTAAAACGCAAGTCGCAAAGCCATGATTGAACTGAAAAACATAGAACGTTACTACCCGACAGGCGCTATAAAAACCTATGTGCTCCGGTACGTCAATGCCCATATTGCTGAAGGAGAGTTTGTGAGCATCATGGGGCCAAGTGGTTCCGGCAAAAGCACCCTGCTCAATATTCTGGGCAGGCTCGACGAGCCCACTGATGGCGAATACTGGTTTCTGGGTGAAGGAGTACACAAGTTCAACGAACGCCGCCGTACAGAGATGTACCGGGAATATGTCGGGTTTGTATTCCAGGCGTATCACCTCATCGACGATCTGACGGTATATGAGAACCTGGAAACTCCGCTCATGTACAAAAAAGTGCCCTCATTAGAGCGAAAAAGCCGGATTGCCGATATCCTCGACCGGTTCAATATGGTGGCTAAAAAGGATCTGTTCCCCAGTCAGCTCTCCGGTGGTCAGCAACAATTGGTGGGCATTGCACGGGCGCTCATAGGCAGGCCCAAGCTGATCCTGGCCGATGAGCCTACCGGTAATCTCCAAAGCCAGCAGGCCCGGGAGATCATGGACATCTTTAAAACACTGAATAAAGAAGATGGCGTTACCATCATTCAGGTAACCCACTCGGAGGAAAATGCCCGTTACGGCAACCGTATCCTCCATTTGAAGGATGGAAGGGTGGAAAACGAGGAGTTGGTGAAAGGGTAGGGGACCGGATGTGCCGGGGCAACGACTAAAAAGCTATTTACAACAAAAACAACTACGCCATGCTGATCAGTTACCTGAAAATTGCGTTCAGAAACCTGAAACGAAAAAGGGGCTTTTCCCTTATCAATATCCTCGGCCTTTCCATAGGCGTCGCGGCGGTGCTGCTCATCTACCGGATGGTGCAATACGAGCTCGGATTCAACAAAAATTTCACACACTACGACCGTGTCGTGCGCGTGTGTACCCAGGAGCGCGGGCTCGACGGGCAGGAGGCCTACACCCGCGGATTGCCGGTTCCGGCAATGGGTGTTTTGAAAAACACCATTTCCCAGTTTGCGGCCAGTACCCGCGTAAAGGAATATTGGCCCATTGTGTTGGTGCCCAACCCGGCCGGCGGTGCGCCACTAAAGAAATTCAATACGCCGGAAGGCGAGATCGCTCTGTTTGCAGAAAGTGCGTTTTTGGATATTTTCGACTTCAAGTGGCTTGGAGGAGATAAACAAAAAGCCCTTGAAGTGCCCAATGTGGTTGTTCTCAGCCAAAAAATGGCTGAAAAATGCTTTGGCAACTGGCAAAATGCGATCGGGCAAACGCTTTTTATAGACAACACTCCAATGATGGTGCACGGGGTGTTCGAAAATCCGCCTGTTCAATGCGATTTCCCGGTGTCGCTTCTGGTGTCTTATCAAACCCTGATCAGCGACCCGAAAAAGTACGAATACCGCGAGGATTGGGGCAGCACCAGCTCAAACGACCAATTCTTTGCGCTCCTGCACGGGGCTGAACAGCTCCAGGAAGCAAATATTGCCGTAGGAAAGGTGGGGCAGAAGGAATACAAGGAGGAAGGCAGCGGCCAGAATGCCTACAAGGGGCATTTGTTGCAGCCGCTCGCTGACCTGCATTACGACGATCGTTTCGGCACCTTTGCCACCCATATTATTCCCAAAAGCAGACTCTGGGTGCTGTCTTCCATTGGTATTCTGATCCTCTTGATGGCATGCTTCAATTTCATCAATCTCTCCACCGCCCAAGCCCTCGGACGATCAAAAGAAGTTGGGGTGCGCAAAACGCTGGGGGGCAGCCATTCTGCATTGTTCAACCAGTTTATGGTGGAAACAGCACTGTTGGTATTTTGCTCGGTGTTTTTGGGCGCCTTGCTGGCCTGGCTGGGGCTGCCACTGCTGGAGCGGATCTCTGATGTGCCTACGGATTGGCCCTTCCTGCAACAACCCATCCTTTGGGGATTCCTGTTGCTGCTTGCCCTGTTGGTTACCCTGCTTTCGGGAGCATACCCCGCCCTGATAATGGCTGGGTTCAATCCGGTAAAAGCCCTAAAAAACGATCTGTTCACCCAGCGCTCCAACGGTGTTGGACTGCGCAAAGGACTGGTGGTGCTTCAATTTTTGATTGCCCAAGCACTGGTGGTGGGTACCATCATTACACTGGGCCAACTGAATTACATCAGAAATATGGACCTGGGATTTAGTAAAGAACTGGTCTATACCTTTAACCTGGCCGGCGACAGCCTGAGCCAGTCGCGACTAAGCGGGTTCAAGCAGCGTTTGCAACAGATACCGGGGGTGGAATCGGTTTCTTTTGGTAGCGACCAGCCGTCATCATTCAGTACCTGGATGTCCAATTTTGCCATTGGCCGTGGTACGCCCGACCAGCGGTTTAACACCTCCATCAAGTATTGTGATGCCGATTACCAAAATACCTTTGGGCTGAAACTGGTAGCCGGCCGCTGGCTGGAACCCAGCGATACGGTTAAAGAGTATCTGGTAAATGAAACCCTGCTCAAAAAATCAGGCATTGCACAACCCGAGAGTGTACTAAATCAGGAAATGAAAATAGGCGGTGGCAAATGGCGCAAGATCGTAGGGGTTGTGAAAGACTTCCATTCCCATTCCGCACACCGGGAAATGGAACCACTGGTGCTGGCCTGTAACCTAAAGCGGTTCTACACCGCAGGCGTAAAAATCAATCCCCAAAACATTAAGTCAACCACGGAGGCCATTCAACGCGCACATGATGAAACCTTTGTAGAGCTGGTATTCGATGCTGCCTTCTTTGATGAGCAAATTGCCAATTTTTACATTAATGAAAATCGCTTCTCCGACACCTGCAAAGGTTTTGGCGCCATCGCTATTTTTATCTCCTGTTTGGGACTGCTGGGGTTGGCCACCCATGCTGCCCAGCGCCGCACGAAGGAAATAGGCATCCGGAAAGTGCTTGGTGCAGGCGTGAGTGGTATCACGATGCTGTTGGCCAAAGACTTCCTCAAACTCGTCCTGGTAGCAATTCTGCTGGGCTCTCCATTGGCCTGGTACCTGATGGACAAATGGCTGCAGGACTTCAGCTATCGCATTGATATTCAATGGTGGATGTTCGCATTGGCGGGTTTGGCTGCTATCAGCATCGCATTCCTTACGGTGAGTTTCCAAAGCATCAAAGCAGCATTGGCCAATCCGGTTAAATCGCTGAGAAGTGAATAACTCAACCTATTGACCATGCGGTATACCATCCTCCATTTTCTGCGCAGTTTACGCCGTCACAAGGCATTCACCGCCATCAACTTCGGCGGACTAACCATTGGCATAACAGCTGCATTGTTGCTTTTCCGGTACGTACGCCATGAGTATGCCTACGACCGCCAAAGTCCGTATGTCGATCAGATCTGGCGGGTATACAATTACACAGCTGATTGCAGCGCTGTGATGACCAAAGATGCCAATACCCATAGTGCGGTGGGGCCAACATTGCAGCGCTCATTGCCGGAGGTGGCCGATTTTGCCCGACTTTATTGCGGTAGTAGTCCGGAAGTGGTGGTGCTGGCGGATCAAAAACCTTTTGAGTGGCAGAAGTGCTATATGACGGATCCTGGATTTTTGCGACTTTTTCCGCAAACAATCCTTCAGGGCAACCCCAACACATGCCTGAACCAGCCTGGACAGGCCCTGATCACCCAATCCCAGGCGAAACGACTTTTTGGAGAAGGTATGGTATTGGGCAAAACATTCCGTATCAGTGACGGCATGATGGCCGGATTATATACAGTAACGGCAGTAGTAGCTGATCCGCCCCGTAATACGCACCTGAAATTTGATGCCCTGCTATCGTATTCCACGCGGTACGCCAGTGGCCATGAGGATAATTTCGATTCCTACTGGGATTATAATTATCTGTTACTGAACCCCGGCGCCAATCCGGAAAAGGTGCGGCAAAAACTCCGGGAAATCAGTCAGGCAGAGCTCAAAGACGATGGCATTACTCTGGATATTCAGCGATTTACCGATATCCACCTGCATTCCGATCTCACCTACGAACTGGAACCCAACAGTAAGGTGAAAACGGTACAATTCCTCGGCTTGATTGGGTTGCTGATCCTGGGTATTGCCCTGATCAACTACGTCAATCTGGCCAGCGCCTTCGCGCAGGAGCGCGCCAAAGAGGTAGGCATTCGCAAAGCTATTGGCGCCAACCGCACTCAGCTGATTGGCCAGTTTCTGAGCGAACACCTCATCCTTTGCTGTACCGCGCTTGGACTGGCTACCGGGCTGTATCATCAGACATTGCCCTGGTTTGACAACCTGGCAGGAATTGAGCCCTCCAACTCCTCTGATCCGGCCTTTTGGATGATAAGCCTGGGCATCGTGTTGTTCATGGCATTGGCAGCCGGCTGGTATCCGGCACTGCTGATGTCGGGATACCAGCCCGCTCAGGCGCTGCGCGGCCGATTTGGGCGGCTAAAAGGCGGATTTTTGCGCAAAAGCCTGGTCACTACCCAGTTTCTTTGTTCTGCCGGCCTCATATTCGGCGTACTGGTGGTGAACCGCCAGTTGCAATTTTTACGTCAATATGAACTGGGTGTTTCACTGGACCAAATGGTCTCTCTGCGCCTGTCTGCTCCGCGCGATTCGCTGACAGGCAGGAAGCTGAGCTTATTGCAACAAAAATGCGCTCAAATTCCGGGAATTAGCGGCTCAGCGTTTTCCAGCATAACGCCCGGCTTGGGCATTAACGGGATCAGCGGAAGCAACAGGCCCCTGCGCTGGACCCAACTGCCGGAATACGCCCGCATCAGCTCTTATTTCGTAGAAACCGACGAGCATTTTTTCCCGCTGTTTGGCGTAAAGGTGCTGGCCGGTGAACATCGTTTCCATCCCAACCCGGAAGCGCGTTTCCGGCATGTCACCCTGAATGAAACCATGCGAAAAGCACTGGGCTTTTCCACCCCGGAGGCAGCTATTGGACAGGAAATAGCTTATGAGAACAGCGAGGGGGGCGCCACTATGAAAGTGGGCGCGGTGGTGGAAGATTTTCACATTGAATCGCTCAAGCATACGCCAAGGCCTACGCTTTATTATTGCTTTGCACCGGAAGACCTCAGGTATCTGACTCTTAAGATCCATCCGCACCAACTCTCTCAGGCATTGGGTTCGCTGCAAACAGTATGGGCTGAGCTTTTTCCGGACCAGCCACTGACCTATTGGTTTTTGGATGAGCATTTTGCGCAACAATATCGGCAGGAGGCCCGGTTTGAAAGCGTATTCGGGATCTTTGCAGGCTTAGCCATCGCACTTTCCTGTATGGGCTTGCTGGGGCTAACAGCTTTTCAGGTACAACGACGCAAAAAGGAAATCGGCATTAGAAAAGTGCTGGGTGCCGGAACATTGGGCCTGATCGGTCTTCTCATGAAGGATTTTTTAAAATTGGTGTTGCTGGCACTGGCGCTCGCATCGCCTCTAGCCGCCTGGCTCATGCAGCTTTGGCTGGAAGGGTATGCCTACCGGATAGGCCTGGACGCCTGGATGTTTGTAGCTACAGGACTATTGGTGTTGATCTTTGCCCTTGGCACAGTTTGCCTGCAAAGTTTCAAAGCCGCAGCAGATAATCCGGTAAACAGTTTGCGTGACGGTTGACGGGTAACGGCCTACGGTTGACGGTCTTGGCGCCTTTGTGCTTTGTGTTCGTTCACGCACAAATGCGTCCGAAATCGAACATTTTATGACAGGTCATTTTTAATAAAATGCTGATTTTTAGTGTCTTGTAATTCAGGCATAATTCCTGATGCCACTATTATGCGAATATAGCCCCTTGAAAAAGTACGCTAAGTCCGAATGGTTTGACTGAAACCACCCCTCAAACGCAAAAAAGCTATGAATCTTCGTCTTGCCTTCCGCAATCTGCTGAAAAATGCCAAGTACACCACCATCAACCTGGTAGGTATGAGCATTGGCATGGCCTGCTGTTTTCTCATCATCAGCTACCTTCACTACGAGCAAAATTTCGATACTTTTTTCCCGAAAAAAGATCGGTTGTATCGCATTGGCTACCATGCTGAGTTTACCGGCGAGCCCCTGGATCTGAATCGCTGCCCGGCGCCGATCGGGCCGGCCATGTATGATTTTTTCCCGCAAGTGGAAAAGGTGGCGCGCATGTACCCGCGCAGTCTGAGCGTGCGCGAACCGCAGAGCGATCAGCAGTTTGAAGTGGAAGCTACCCTGTTTGCCGACAGCACGTTTCAGGAGGTCATGGGCTTCGATTTTATTCAGGGCGACCCCAATACCGCTCTGCGCGATCCGTTTTCTGCTGTATTGACGGATGAAACAGCCCGTCGTATCTTTGGATCGGAGCAAGTTCTGGGGCGCCAACTCAAGGCTGGCGAAGATGCACTGTTTACCGTTACGGGCATCATCCGCCGACTCCCCCGGCAGTCGCACCTGCAAACGGATATGCTGCTGCCCTTCCGCAACATCCCGGATGTGGAACCGGCCTCTGCGCGTCCGGTGGTGCAGAATGTATTGGTGAATAACTGGCTGGCCTCCTACACGTACACTTATGTGTTGCTGAAGCCCAAAACCACCATGGAATCGGCCAACGCCTTGTTCCCGGCATTTATGCAAAAGCACGGCGATACCCGTTTTCGCGACAAGCAGTTCTTCAGCCTGTTTCCCGTAACCCGCATCCATCAACACAGCCCGGCCACAGATGAGGTGGTAGCTACTGCAAATCCCACGTTTCTGCGGGTATTCGGCATGGTAGGTTTCCTGATCCTGTTGATTGCGGGCATCAATTTCGTGAACCTGTCCACGGCAGTTTACCTGGATCGGAGCAAGGAAGTGGCAGTGCGCAAGTCGCTGGGCGCCAGCAGGGCGTCGCTGGTGGCACAATTCCTCACGGAAACAATGCTGGTGAGCGCTCTGGCTTTTGTGATAGCCATGGCATTGCTCTTCGTGCTCATCCCGCTGTTCAATGCCCAAAATGCCAAGTATATCAGTTACGATCTGCTCCGCGATTGGCCCCTTACCCTGCTGTTTACGGGTATCTTTCTGCTCACCGGTTTTATTGCCGGCATTTACCCGGCCCTGTTTGCCAGCAGGTTCAAGACCGTGGAAGCTTTCCAGCGCAACAGCACTGCCACCATTGGCGGGGCCGGACAATGGCTGCGCAAATCGCTGATCACCACCCAGTTTGCGGTGAGTATAGCCCTGCTGTGCAGTACCCTGATCATGCAATCGCAACTTCAATACTGGTTGCAAATGCCCCTGGGCTTCGATGCTGAAGACATCATCACGGTGCCCCTGGCCAGCGCCAACATGAATTCCGCCTTTGCCCCGGGCGATTCCACGCTGCGCCGGCGCATGAACGCTTTTGATGAGCTGCTCCTGCAAAATCCCGGTGTGGCGGAAGTGACCTTATCTTCCAGCGTGCCGGGCTTCACGGCCCCCTTGTTCCCGGTAGCTACCGACAAGATCAAAATAGAAGACAACGTCTTTGTGGGCAGTATTTCCGTGGATTACGATTTTGCGGAAACCTTTAAACTAAAAGTGCTGGCCGGGCGCGAGTTCGATAAATCCTACGGAACCGACCATTTAGGCGCCTGGGTGATCAACGAAATGGCGGTGCGCACCCTGGGTTTCGACAGCCCTGAAGCGGCCATCGGGCAGAACATCTCCCGTGGCGGTGCAACTCCGGCAAAGGTGATTGGCGTGGTGAACAACTTCAACACGGCCGGCCTGCAAAATGCCATGATACCGGTCATTATGAACGTGTCGCCGGGCTCTTTTACCGCTTTCAGCATCCGGTTAAAAACCAGGGATACGGAGGCCGTTACCGGTCAGATTGAAAAAGTATGGCGACAGTTTTTCCCGGGCAAAGCCTTTGAGTACACCTATCTGAATGAAAGCCTGCGCGACACCTACCGGCAGGAGTCAAGGCTCATGCAACTGATCGGCGATTTTGCTGCTGTGGCCATCGTGCTGGCCTGTTTCGGGTTGTTTGGACTGGTAGACTTCACGGTGCGGCAGCGCCGGAAAGAAATAGGCATACGCAAGGTGCTGGGCGCCACCGTAGCCGGCATCACCGGTTTGTTGGCCCGCGATTTTCTCAAATTGGTGGCCGTGGCATTCCTCATTGCCACCCCGGTAGCCTACTACGTGATGGATCAATGGCTCACTGATTTTGCCTATCGCATCAATATGAAATGGTGGATCTTCCTGGCAGCGGGTTTGGCGGCCATTCTGGTGGCCTTCCTTACCGTCAGTGTGCAAAGCATCCGTGCAGCCCTCACGAACCCAGTCCAAAGCC
>JADZFI010000077.1 GCA_020850025.1 Saprospiraceae bacterium | reverse complement strand
GGCGCGACTTTACTCCCGAAATTTGTCGAGCAAATGCGCTAATTCAAGCAATTCCGCTTCCGAGAGTTTGGCCGCCACCACATCAGCACCCTCCATAAACCGCGCATGTTCTATATCGGCCAGCATTTTTTTGCCTTTTTCAGAAATGGTCACCACCACCATACGCCGGTCCTTACCATGCGGTACGCGCTCCGCCAGGTCGGCGAGACGCAATTTTTCCACCAGGCGACTCACATTGCTGCTGCGATCCAGCATACGACTCTTAATATCCAGCACCGACAAACCTTTGGGGGCGCTGCCGTTCAGAATGCGCAGAATATTGTACTGAGGCGGCGTTAAACCAAATGGCCGCAACTGCCTGGTCATGGCGCAATCCAGCCAACTGGCCGTGAAAAGTATGTTCAAAGTAGCACGCTGTCGGGCCGGCATTGGCTTGGTGCTTTTTAATTCCTGTTCCAGTTTCATGACGCAAACTTAAATGTTTTAACACTTAAACAAAAAACCTTTTCGCTGGTTCAATGATTGCCCTGACAAACCGGTACTTTTGCGCGGGGTTGTGTTTGGGTGTTTTTGTGTTTTGGTGCGCGATCGGCTTGACATCCACTATTTAAAATAGCATACTCTTTACTGATGCATACTGAGAGGGAATACCCACCTCCGGCCCCCAACCAATCACCCACTAACCCCCCCCAAACACAAAAACACTAAAACACCAAAACACTAAAACACCAAAACACCCAAACACTCAAACACTCACTCATGCAATACGACGTTACAGTCATTGGTTCCGGTCCGGGCGGCTATGTAGCTGCCATTCGTTGCGCCCAGCTGGGCCTCAAAACAGCCATTATCGAACGCTACCCGGGGCTGGGTGGCACCTGCCTCAATGTAGGCTGCATCCCCTCCAAAGCACTGCTCGACTCCTCCGAACACTACCACAACGCCCACCATACCTTTAAAACACACGGCATCGACCTGAAGGATCTGAAGGTAAATCTCCCGCAAATGATCAAGCGGAAAAACGAGGTGGTGCTGGAGAACAACAAAGGCGTGGAGTTCCTGATGAAGAAGAACAAGATTGATGTGTTCAACGGCCACGGATCGTTTATCAGCAAAAATCGCATTAAAATAACCGGAAAAAGCGGCGAAACAAAGGAAATCGAAACCCTGCGCACCATCATCGCAACGGGGTCGAAACCTATTGTTCCGGCAAATTTCAACTACGATAAAAACCGCGTTATCACCAGCACCGAAGCGCTCAATATTGAAAAAGTGCCCGCCAGCATGGTGGTCATTGGCGGCGGCGTCATCGGTCTGGAACTGGGCAGCGTATATGCACGCCTGGGCACAAAAGTGCACGTGGTGGAGTACATGGATCGCATCATTGCTGGCATGGACGCCGATTGCAGTCGCGAACTCACCAAATCGCTCAAAGGCCTCGGCATGGAATTTCACATGCGACACGCCGTAACGGAAGTAAAAGCCACCAAAACCAAGGTAACGGTAAAAGCCCAAAGCCGCGACGACGAGTCCAAAACCCTGAGCTGGGAGGCCGACTATTGCCTGGTAGCCATCGGTCGCCGTCCGTACACCGACAACCTCGGACTCGAGAACATCGGCATTACCCCCGATGAAAAAGGCCGTATTGCGGTGAACGATCACCTGGAAACCTCCGTGCCGGGCATTTATGCCATTGGCGACGTAGTGCGCGGGGCCATGCTGGCACACAAAGCCGAAGAAGAAGGCGTTTTTGTGGCCGAAACCATCGTAGGGCAAAAGCCGCACATCCATTACCACCTCATTCCGGGCGTAGTGTACACCTGGCCCGAGGTGGCCAGTGTTGGCTATACAGAAGAGCAGCTGAAAGAAGCCGGCATCCCTTACAAGCCCGGTAAATTCCCGTTCCGCGCCCTCGGTCGCGCCCGCGCGAGCATGGACCTCGACGGCATGGTAAAAGTGCTGGCCCACAAGGAAACCGACGAAATCCTGGGCGTACACATCGTGGGCGCACGCGCCGCCGATATGATCGCCGAAGGCGTTGCCCTCATGGAATTCCGCGCCAGCGCCGAAGACGCCGCCCGGATGAGCCACGCACACCCCACGTACACCGAAGCCTTCAAAGAAGCCTGTCTGGCCGCCACCGCCAACCGGCCGATACATTCGTAAAATGTCCAATATCCAATGTCCAATGTCCAATGTCCAATGTCCAAGTATGGTGGTGCCTGGCATTGTTACCATGAGTTGGGCATTACAATGCTGCCTTGCCAAACAGCCGTGAGTGGCTCAGCCGCATACACCAAAGCCAGGCGCCCGCTCACTTGGACATTGGACATTGGACATTGGACATTGGACATTGGAAATTCAACCATGCTTTTCTCCTTCAACAGCCGCTCCTACTCCGCCGATCTCACCCGGCCCACGGATTTGTCCATTGTGTTGCGCAACGGGGCGGAGAACCCCAATTGCTTCTGGGCGCCCATGCCGGAATTTGCTCCGGTGCGGGCCGGCGATTTTGTAGGCAGCACGGCTGAAGGGGGAGTGGTCAATTTTTTTAATGTACGCATCAATCCGCATGGCAACGGCACCCACACCGAGTGCGTGGGCCACATAGCCAGGGAGCGATACGTGCTGCACGAGTGCCTGAAAAATTTCCACTTTCTGGCCAAACTGCTGAGCATTTACCCGCGCCGCACAGACGATGGCGACCGGGTTATTTTCCGCGACCAGGTGGAAGAGCTGCTGCAGGCAGGAGAAGCCGAAGCGCTGATCATCAGGACTTTGCCCAACGACGATTTAAAAAAGCGCCAAAATTACTCCGGCGCCAACCCGCCTTATCTGCACCATGAAGCGGTGGCCTACATGGTGGAATGTGGCATCCAGCACCTGCTGCTCGACCTGCCCTCCGTGGACCGCGAGGAAGATGGCGGCCAACTGCTGGCCCACAAAGCCTTCTGGCAATACCCGGAAAATACCCGTACCGAGGCCACCATCACAGAGATGATCTACGTACCCAACGAACTCCGTGACGGCCTGTACCTGCTGAATCTGCAAACCATTTCACTGGACCTGGATGCCAGCCCGTCGAAGCCGGTGGTGTATGGGGTGGAGCAGGCTACTAGACAATAGACATTGGATATTGGACATTGGCCGGTTTCCCGCAATAAAATTGATCACGGCTCTCAACCACTCACTCCGCCGTTACTGTCGGCGAGGGCGCCAACAGCGGAAAAATAGCGAAAAAAATGTACCAACGCCAGGCTCCCGTCCCCTTGGACATTGGACATTGGATATTGGATATTGGACATTTTACTTATCATCCCCAAAAAAGCCGATGATCTTATCTGCCAGCTCCATACCAATGTACGCCTGTGCTTCCATGGTGCTGGCGCCAATGTGGGGGCTGCAGGAAACCCGCGGATGACGCAGCAGCGCCTCCATCGGAGTAGGTTCGTTTTCGAACACATCGAGGCCTGCGCCGCCTATTTTTCCCGAGTTGAGCGCATTGAGCAGGGCCATCTCGTCAATGACGCCGCCGCGGGCAGTATTGATGAGGATGGCGCCGGTTTTCATGCGCTCCAGCTCGGCAGCGCCCACCAGCGGCTTGCCGATGCCCGGAATGTGAAAACTGATGATGTCCGATTCGCGCAGCACCTTTTCCAGCGATTCGGTGGCAATTTTCACACAAAGACGCAGGTTTTCGTAATCGCCCACCTGAAGTCCAACTTCCGCTTCGGTAACAAAGGGATCGTGGGCGCGCACACGCATCCCCACGCCCAGCCCGATTTTGGCCAGTTCCTGTCCGATGCGGCCAAAACCAACGATGCCCAGCGTTTTTCCTTTGATCTGGTAGCCGGATTCAAACTCTTTCTTGAGTTTTTTGAAATCTCCGCCAACCGCCAGCTCGCGGTTGCTTCGCTGGAGCATGCGGGAAAGGGTAAAAATATGCGCAGCCGCCAGTTCGGCCACGGCGCGGGAGGATGCCTTGGGGGTATTGAACACCTGAATGCCCTTGCTTTGGGCATATTCCACATCAATATTATCCAGCCCCACGCCGCCGCGGGCAATGATCTTGAGCTTTTTACCGCCATCTATCACCGCTTTGGTCACTTTGGTGGCGCTTCTAACAATAAGCACATCGTAATCAGCAATGGCCGAAGGAAGATCCTCCTGGGCCACTTTTTCTTCATTTACAACGTAATTGGCTTCTTCGAGGAGCAAAAGGCCGTCAGGATGGATGCCGTCGTTGGCGAGTATGTTGACCATGGTTGTGTATTGTTTTGAAAGCTCAAAGGTAGGCAAGCATTTCCCGAATCAGCAACCTCAACTTTGGTTCTGCTGCCTCCGCTGTGGAAAAAACCGCATAGCGGTGACATTAATGTAAAAGAGCCGAGACATTGCTGCCCCGGCTCCATGAAAACACCTAAAACCCTATTAACTAACCTTATGAAAACTCATGTTTAGACAATCTGGATTGTCTTGCTCACCGGCTTGGCCTCTTCTTTTTTAGGGAGCGCGATGTGCAACAGTCCTTTCTCATAAACAGCCGAAATCGCATCTTGGTTCACAGAGTTCGGCAATTTAAATGAACGCTTGAAAGATTCGTAGCGGAATTCGCGGCGGAGGAATCGGTTCTTCTCGTTATTTTCCTCTGTTTTTTCCTCGCGCTTGGCAGTTACCACCAGATAGCCGTTTTCAATATTTAACGTGAAGTCCGGCTTGTCGAAGCCCGGAGCAGCCACGTCAATATGAAACGCCTCAGTGCTTTCAGAAACATTCACTGCGGGCTGGCTCACTAAACTATCGTTACCGATAAGTTCGCCAACGCCGCGGTTAAAGAACTCATCAAAAAAACCGTTTGTGAAGAATTTAGTTGCGGGGAGGGGTTGAAATTTAACAACGTTTGCCATTTTTTGACAGAATTTTGATCGTTTACGGTTGAATGTTCGAGCCGGCATCTCGCTTTTCTCTTCCGACTCATCTGCACTCAGGCAGACATTCCTCCCTATTCAATCTCCGTACCAGTTGAAAAAATGGCCCGAAATGGCGGGAAAAGGGCTTTTTTGGCTGACAAAATGACGCTTTTAATGATTTTAAAATGACAAAATGACACTAATGGCTCATTTTAGCCATCGGGACATTGATGGGTAATTTAACCAACGGCATTAGTTTCTGCCTTTAGGACGGCGGCATGGGCGCTGCATTTGTGTCTATTGTCGGGGTGACTGCCAGTCACCCCGACAATAGACACAAGACATCTAACCACGAGATGCTGATGTTTTGTAAATATGCCAGATACCTCCCAACCTACCTCAACTTCTCATTGTTCGCATGCCTTTCCGCATCGCGTTGGGTCTTTTTATCCAGATTTTTCTGCAGCGCCTCGGTGAGATTGACGCCGGTTTGGTTGGCCAGGCAGAGGATGAGAAACAGCACATCCGCCATTTCATCGGCCAGTTGCGCCGGGGCTTCGGCAGCATCGGCAGGATTTTTAAAGGACTGCTCCCCGTAGATACGCGCCATGAGTCGGGCTACCTCGCCCACTTCCTCCATGAGCAGCGCCGTGTTGGTGAGTTCGGAGTAATAACGCACCCCGATGGTATTGATCCACTGGTCAACGGTGTCCTGTGCTTGCTGGATGGTCATGAGATGAATTATTTGGGCGGCGCTCCTCCGCTCTGCCCTCCTTTATTCCGATTCTTGTTAAACTGCCGCCTCCGCTCATCCCCCTGCTTATTGCCGGAAGACGCCGGTTTGGGGCCGTTCCGGTGGTGGGCGCGTTGGGGCGGACGTTGGTC
>JADZFI010000076.1 GCA_020850025.1 Saprospiraceae bacterium | reverse complement strand
CATGGCTCTTTAGCCTGGTAATTTGCCAGATAACACCCCTTGGAATTCCGGATAAAATACCCCCCCCAGGGGTATGGCGCATCGCCTCTGCCTGCGCGTGCGGCACGCATCCATTCTTCTTCGGTCGGCAATCTAAAGAGCACTTTTTTAAACTTTTTCTTTTCCTGTGAGCTATTGTACACCAAAGTGATCCAGGCGCAATACTTTCGGGCTGCTTCGTAGGTAATATTTTGTACCGGACAACTGGGCTCATCTGGATGCGCATGTTCAAACACCCGATTCTCCGGAAGCGAACGCCATTCTTGCGGTAACAGGGAATACCAGTTGGTTTTGGTTGTTTTGCAAGCAGCCAGCTGCTCAAACTCCTTATTTTTGAGCAAATCAGTTAAAAACAGCTCGTACTGTGCATTGGTGGTTTCAATGGCAGAGGCATATAAACGGTCTTCTACTTTCTTCATGTTTTTCTCCAAAGACCTCGGTGTCATGACCGACAAAACCGGGCTCTCGGGCACTTCAAGGCCAATATATTCGCGAACCTCTTCCTCTCGGCCACCTTCGCGTGCTATCTTAAGCGCCAAATGTTGCATATGGTTGGCCTTGGTAAATTCACCTGCTGTTCCGTAATGACGGTACAACATCAGCACTGCCGGTAAATAATTGAGGTTGATTCGCGCTACTGCAGCCGGATCTTTTTCCGGCTCGAAATTCAGTTCCAGATAATCTGTCCGGAAACGATGTTCAAAATTATACCGCAATGTTGCCAGGTTGTCGAAAGGCGCCCCGCTGTATTTCAATGCCAAACCAGTGAGGTACAACTTATCCCGGTCGGTTTGAAGCAGTTCCTTATTGGTCATACTACCAAAATAAACCGGTTTGGCTGCTACTTTCGAAGATGGATGAACCAATCGGTATAAAAATTCCTGAAGCGTGCTATTGGGCGGAATCCAGGTTAAACCCTCAGTTTCCAGCACCCTGGCACGGTAAACCGGATCGTTCAGCCATTGGAAACTTAGTACGATTACGTCCGGTCGCACATCCAGAGCATACTGCAATAAGAGTGCTGGATAAGTATCGGTTTCCTGCTGGGTAAAAAGAATAGCATTTTGCTCCACCGACATCAAGGCATTGTAATTCCAGTTGAGCAAGCCCGGTGAGTAATCACCACTGGCATACCATTCCTTGCAAATAGCCGCTACTTCCTGCCGATTGCCAGACAACTCGGCGGCCTTAATCCGAGTTTCAAAATCGCCGGAGAATGCCCAAAGTGCCAAGGGATTAGCCCATAAGCCCATAAGCAAGAGAAAAATGGTTGTTTTCATACACTTATGACTGATTTGAAGAGATGTATTAAGATTTGGGACGGATTGGGTTATTGATATCATTTTGATCAAATTCTGGAAAACTGCAGATTTCTAACCCATGCATCTCCCAGCGTAAATCCGGATGGAGTGAACCGGACAACTATCCCATCCTTGCTAATTTGATACACATCCGAACTGATCTGTTCAAGGGGATAGCGCTTGAAAAAGATAGGTTTCAATACCAACCTGCCCCCTCTTTTCTTAACCTTGACCTTTTTAGGATAAAAGTTTGTCTGGTACTGGCCTACCCATTGGCGTACTTCCAAGGGCTCTTCATCCAGCTTTTCAAACCACCTGTTACACCTGAAATAATCGCCGCCTTCCCAGAAAAACCCGCTTATCTTTCCTTCAGCTCCCATCTTGAAATGCAATAAAAAACCATTTGAAAGATCAAAAAAGGTCAATAACGTGTCGGAACTTTTGTGAGGCACATAAATAATCGGGATTTCCTTGCCCGCTGCCGACTCTTCCAGCCTGACCTTCAAGGTGTCGGCATCCACTCTTAATGCTCTGATCTTGTTGTTGGAGGCTATGTATTTGCCACATAAATGAGTAGCTGGAACAGGGAGGAATTCCAGCCCGGAGGGTAATTTATGGGAAGTCGAATGAAAGATCAGAATATGATCTGAAATCGCATCTGCAATGGCAAAAGGATTACATTGGTGGTTATTGCTGGCCACCAAAATATTGATACCTTCCTCCGAAAAACGCCTCGCTTGAATCAAAAAGCTGTTCCATCCGCCGCTGTGTTCTACTGTTTTTTTGCCTCTGTATTGTTTTATGAGCAATCCACTTCCATAATGGGTACGTGTATTATCATTAAGCAGGTACATCAATTGCATCTCTGAAAAGAAATCAGGCTTGCTTTTTACCAATACATTCCGGTCAAAATTATTCTGCCAAATAGCCAGATCCCTCAAGGTACAGTGGACGCCTGTCGCACCAAGCATATTGTGGGTATTGTTGTCTTTTCTGAATTTTTTCCTGCCTTCATGGTAACTGTACGAAACAGTACCATCCGGCATTCCCTCTGACTCGAGCAAACAAAAACGCGAGTCTTTCATGCCTAGTGGACTGAATATTTCTTGTTGCATAAATGCACTGGTTGACATGCCTGAGACGCGTTCAACGACAAGCGAGAGCAACTGATAAGCTGTGTTGTTATAGGCAAAGTCAGTACCCGGAGCAAATGCCAAAACCGGCATCTTTCGGTAAAAGTCAAAAATGGCCTTAGGTTGCAGTCGTTCATTTTTATAGTTCATGACCAAACTCTGCACTTCAATGTGCCCGTGCAGGCCACTGGTATGACTAATCAGATGATGGAGCGTAATCACTGCACCAAAATCCGGCAATTCAGGAAGGTATTTATGCACCGGATCCTCCAGCTTGAGCTTTCCCTGTTCCTGGAGAATATGGATGCTAGCGGCCGTAAATTGCTTGCTAACCGAGCCAATATTAAAAATGGTATTAGAGGTGATGTTTTTTTTCAACGCCAGATTGGCCAGTCCGGTTTGGAATTCATATACTATGGCTCCATTTGAAACAATACACACGGAAAAACCTGGGTTACTGTTGCCCAGAGAATAAGTTTGGAGTAATGAATCCAGGGAGTGCTGGAATTTCCAATCCGCCTTTTGTGTAAAACAAACCGGAATGGCTATCCAAATCATCAACAGGGTAATAAATTGTCGCATGGGAATTCAGGTAATACGTCTTTTGAAACATTCTATAGCCTGAATACACCCCATTTTGCGCAGCGTTCAATTTTGTGGTATTTTTTAAAAAAAACATGAGCCATCCCGTACAACGGAATGACTCATGTTTCAGGAACCAAGAAATGGATTTGATTTTTGAGTCGGGACTTCCAGGTTATTGTTAACCTTTCAGGTCTTACTCATACATCCATTACTTACCTACGTGCGCCTTGTACGCATCTGCGCTCATCAAAGCGTCAAGGTCGGCCATGTTGGCTACTTCAACCTTAACGATCCAGCCGTCGCCATAAGGATCGCTGTTTACCAGAGAAGGATCGCCGGAATCGCTCACTTTGTCGTTGAATTCCAGCACTTTGGCCGTTACGGGCATAAACAGGTCGGAAGTGGTTTTAACCGCTTCTACAGTGCCGAAAATGCCGTTAGCATCTACCGTTTGACCAACGGTTTCCACTTCGATGTACACCAGCTCACCCAGTTCGCCCTGAGCGAAATCGGTGATACCTACATAGGCTACATTGCCACTTTCAACACGGATCCACTCGTGGTCCTCTGTGTATTTGCAGTTGGATGGAAAGGTCATTTTGTTTGAATATTATGTGGTGAATAAGTTCGATTGTCTGCACTCCCGAAGAAGTCGGGCAAAAGTAGCATTTACGGGCGTTGACCGGAAAAAAAAATGCTATAAAAACTGTACATGGACAAACGT
>JADZFI010000075.1 GCA_020850025.1 Saprospiraceae bacterium | reverse complement strand
CAGGCAGCCAGGGATGATGATTATTCTGATGGCAAACCTTCCTTTTTGCCAGAAGTTCACTTGTCGGGCGGTTTGCTGGCGCCGGAACCACTCGAAGATACCTTTCAGGAAAAGAAAGGAACGCCAGCTTCACAGAAGCATGAACCCTTGGCTGAACCTAAAGAGGAAACTGCTTCGGTTCCGGATCAACAGTTGCTGGATCAGTCGGTCAGAGATGCCTGGTTTTGGCTGGAAAAAGGTCATATTGAACGCGGTTTTGATTTGTTCAAAACGGCTCTGGAACAGGAGCCAGACAATGCCTGGTTAAAGGATGAGTATCAAAAAGCATTGGATCGATTTACACAAAGCCCGGAGGCGAATGAACCAGCCACGGAAAAGGTGCAAAAGAGTGCAGAGCCGGCAGTAGATGAAGTGAAATCCTATGATCTTATGGGGGATATGGCACTTGAACGGGGAGACTATCTTTTTGCGAAATATTGCTGGGACCGAGTTGCAGAACTGGATCCTTCCTATCCGAACATCTATCGGAAACTGGGGCTGATGACTGCTTCTCATTTGAAAGATTACCGGGAAACTGCCATCATTTACCTTCAAAAAGCACTAGAGGCCAATCCGCAAGATCCGGAAGTGCAACAAATGCTTTCCAGTGCAACATCTGTCGGAGTTGGAGCCCAGCCTTCACATGTTACCTCCAACATAGAGCAACTACCTGTAAAAGAATCGCTTGGCCGGAACTCCCAAGAAGAACTGGTACTCATCACCGGCGCAACCTCAGGAATTGGCAAGGCTACAGCCGAAATATTCGCCAAAAATGGTTACCGCCTGATCCTGACCGGCAGAAGAGCTGATCGCCTGGAGGCACTGAAGAATCAATTTGAAACATCCTACGGCACTGATGTGCTGTTGCTTTCCTTTGATGTCAGGGATCAAGGTGCGGTGGAGGCTGCCTTGACCAACTTGCCTGATGCCTACAAACAGGTAGACATACTGGTCAATAATGCGGGTCTGGCCAAAGGACTCTCTCCCATCCATGAAGGGAACCTGGACCATTGGGAAACCATGATTGATACCAATATCAAAGGGCTTCTTTATGTAACCAGGCTCATATCCCCAGGAATGGTTGAACGCCGCAAAGGCCATATCATCAATATCTGCAGCAGTGCAGGCAGGGAGGCTTATCCCAATGGAAATGTATATTGTGCTACCAAGTTTGCTGTTGACGCCCTCACCAAATCCATGCGTTTCGATCTTCATCCGTACGATATCCGGGTGAGCCAGGTAAGCCCCGGCCACGTGGAAGAGACAGAGTTCGCATTGAACCGATTTGATGGCGATGCCGAACGCGCTAAAATTTACCAGGACTTTCAGCCTCTGAAGTCTTCAGACGTAGCAGAAGCAATTTATTTTCTTGCTACACGACCACCTTATGTCAATATCGTTGATATCCAGATGTTTGCTACGCAGCAAGCCAGCAGTATGGTTATCAACAGAAATGGAAGGAGGTTTTAATAGCCCTATGTGGGGGGAGGTGCCTGTTAAGGAAAGATGAAGCATCTGGTCAGCAAGTGCCTTCAAATCTCTTTTCTCTTGGATTTCGGGAAGAGTTCGGCCAGTTCATTGGGCAGGCTTAACCGTTCCGGGAATTGGGTGGAGAGTGCCCGGATAATACGGATGACCATCTCTGTTTCGCCTTTATGAAGCAGTTCTGCCAACCTTAGCCGAACGTGTTGGGCTGCCGGTGTGCCGAAGTGGTTTGCCAGGTATTTTGATAAAAGCTCAACGTACATTTTCTCAACAAAGGCTTTTTGGTCGGGAAGGAACAGATGCTCATAACGCTGGAGCAGGTTCATATCGCCATCCTTTTCCAATAGTTGCGCAAGTTGGCTCAAATCATTTTCAGATGCCAGCAGGGAGGCTGTTTTTATGGTGTCGCCCTTTTGAACAAGCTCCCGGATAAGTTCCTGCCTGACAGAAGGCCACTGATCGGCGGCAGCCATTCTGAGCCGTTCGAAAAGTTCCTGATGCCCGGTGGTTAAAAATCTGCGTCGGAGCCAGTGGATCTGCCGAGCCTGATCGTTTTGTTGTTCTGCAATAAACAGCAGAACATTTTCCATCTCGCGCGCACTACCCGGGTTAAAAAGCTGCTTGTTTAAAAAATACTCGCCGACCTGGGTGGCGGCTTCCCAATGTTTTAAATAATATAATTGCAGGAAAGCGTCCTTGATGGTTTCAGGATTTTCTGTGTAGTCTTCCAATACCCGAACGGTTGCTTCCGGCCGTTTTCGAACCGCCAATGCCGCCAGAAACAGTTGCAAGGTGAAAGCCGGGGCAGGGTAGGGCGTTTGATCAAACAGGGCATTTAAACGATCAAATTTTGATGGGTCTGACGCTGTAATGCTCAGGTATTTTATGGCATCCCGACTCATTTCGTTGGGGAACAGGTCCATTTTGCCCCAATCAAAAAGCGACTCCCACACTTTTTCACGCAGCTCTGGAGAAACGGATCCATGCCCGATTTGCTCCAGGCCCTTGAATGCTTTTTGGCAAAAATGGAGGAGCGCATTGCGCTTATTACCTTCGGTCTTTGTCAACAGGGGTTGAATTTTAGTAAACAATGCCCAGGAAATAAGGTATTGATTGCGGTAGTCCTGATTCAGGATGGCT
>JADZFI010000074.1 GCA_020850025.1 Saprospiraceae bacterium | reverse complement strand
CAAACGAAATAGGTATAGTCATCAACGCCGGTCATGATTTGAACCTGGACAACCTTCGGTTTTTCCGGGATCATTGTCCGCAGTTGCTTGAGGTAAGCATTGGGCATGCCCTCATCGCTGATGCCTTGTATTATGGCCTGGAAAATACCGTCAGGATGTACCTGCGCCAACTTCGGGGTTGACAAAATATCTCTTGCGAAAAATCGCCACGACATATAACAATAAGTTTACTCAATAAAGCACTCATTATCAATACATTAATTTTTGAAAGTGTTACTTTTATTTAATTTTTTTTTAAAAAAACGTTAAACTTTACCTCATTTTCATTTTCCGGCATTTTACCTTTGGTCGTTTCGAGTTTTGTAGGAAACGACAAAATTTTCTATTCCGGTATCCAAATCAAACTTTCAAAAGCTGCTTGAAAACAGACAATTCCCCAATTTGAGGATGCTGTTTCAAGTAGCTTTTTTTTATTGGCAGCCGGCCCACTTTTAATCCTTATCCTACAAGAGGATA
Organism: Saprospiraceae bacterium; assembly: GCA_020850025.1. Lineage (GTDB taxonomy): Bacteria > Bacteroidota > Bacteroidia > Chitinophagales > Saprospiraceae > M3007. The sequence continues at coordinate 7,905 of JADZFI010000074.1, read as the reverse complement.
CACTAACTATTCACACATTTTTTCACCAAATTCAACTTTCGTATGAAGCGATTATTAACCTCTCTTGCTTTGGTAGTCGTCGGGTTCGGACTTGCCTTTGCACAGCGTACTGTGACGGGCACAGTGACTGGCGATGGAGAAGCGCTTATCGGCGCATCCGTTGCCGTGAAGGGCGCCTCTGTTGGCTCCCGAACCGACACTGATGGACGGTACTCGGTCAAAGTTCCTGCCGGTTCAACTACCCTCGTTTTTTCTTACACCGGCTATGCCACTCAGGAGATTCAATTGGGCAGTTCTGATGTAGTGGATGTGGTCATGAAAAGCAACACGGATCTGGAAGAGGTCGTGGTTACTGCTTTGGGCATCAGCCGCGAACAAAAATCACTCGGTTATGCCGTTCAACAGATCAGTGGGGACCGCATCACGGCTGCCCGCGACCAGAATGTGGTAAACTCGCTCTCCGGTAAAATTGCCGGTGTGAACGTGGTAAGCTCTTCCGGCAATGTTGGCTCCTCGGCCCGTATCGTCATTCGTGGTAACAGTTCTATTTATGGTGAAAACCAGCCACTATTCGTGGTTAACGGTATCCCGATGGACAACTCCAACCGCGGAAACGGTAATTCCCAGTTTGGCGGTGTGGACTTCGGTAATGCCATTCAGGACATCAACCCGGATGACATTGAGTCTATTTCCGTGCTGAAAGGTCCAAACGCGGCAGCGCTTTATGGCTCACGCGGCGCCAATGGGGTAATCCTCATCACCACCAAAACCGGCAAAGGCGCCTCCAAGGGACTTGGCGTTTCCTACTCAGGCGACATCGGTTTTGCTTCTCCTTTCCGTCTGCCAAAATATCAAAACAAGTTCGGGCAAGGACTCGGATTCCAGTTCAACTATGTAGACGGTACGAGCAATGATCCTAATGCTTTGTACGATGGTGTGGACGAAAGCTGGGGGCCCTCCTTCGATCCGGCCATTAACGGCGCCGACGGCATTGACAACGATGGCGACGGACAAACGGACGAAAGCGGCGAAGGCGTGCTGATGAATCAGTTCACCGGCGATCAACAGCCCTGGGTAGCCCGGCCTGATAATGTAAGGAACATTTTTGAAACCGGTGTAACCTTCACCAACAACATTGCCGTTACTGCTGCGGGAGAAAAAGCCAATGCACGTTTCTCCTTTACCAATATGGATCAAAAGGGTATGGTTCCGAATACCGATTTGAAGCGCAATACCTTCAATTTGGCATTTGGCATGAAAATGAACGACAAAATCAGTGCAGACGGTAACGTTACCTATACTACGCTAAAGTCTGACAATCGCCCGGGGGTCGGTTATGCAGGGGATAACATTATTCAGCAAACCATCTGGACCGGTCGCCAGGTAGACTATGATTACCTGCGTGCCAACTACAACAACAGGGATGAATACGGGAAAATTGTCAACTGGAACAGCAACTACCAGAACAACCCCTTCTTCACGCTGTACAACAACACAAAGCCACAGCAGCGCAATCGCATAAACGGCTATTATGCTGTTACCTACCAAATGCTGCCCTGGTTGAAGGCTATGGGCCGAATTGGTACCGATTTCTACAACGACCGTCGCGAAATCCGCTTTGCCCGGGAAACGGTGGATTATCCAAACGGTCAATTGCAGACATTCCAGTATGCCAATACAGAAACGAATATGGACCTCCTGTTGACGGCCAACAAACGTTTCTCCGACAATTTCTCGGTGCTCGCCACTGCAGGTGTTGTTCGCCGCGACAATCGTCTGACGGGCAACGAACAAACAGCTACAGCGCTGGTAGTACCCGGTATCTACAACTTTTCCAATGCTGACGGCAACGTACGTACGAACCAGTTCCTCAACACCTCCCGCATCAATTCGGTTTTGGGAAGTCTGTCGCTCGGATTCTACGACTTTATCTACCTCGATGCCTCTGCACGTAACGACTGGTCATCTACACTTCCCATCGAAAACAGCAGCTATTTCTACCCATCTGCCAGCTTGGGCATTGTGATTTCCGAAAAAATCAAAATCCCCGGCATCAGTTACCTGAAAGTACGCGGTGGTTATGCAGAAGCAGGTAAGGATACCGATCCTTATCGCCTGGCTTTCGTTTATGGCAACCTACCCACCTGGGGAGGTATTCCATCATTTTCTGTTCCCGGCTCACGCCCGAACAGCGAATTGAAACCTGAACGCGCCAAATCCCAGGAGTACGGTATCGAATTGCGTGCATTAAAAGACCGCGTACGGTTGGATGTAACGTACTACGACACCCGTAACATTGACCAAATCATTCCGTTGAATGTATCCGCCACCTCCGGCTTTACCAGTCGTGTAGCCAATGGTGGTACCATCAGAAATAATGGTGTTGAAGTTCAACTGGGTCTCACACCAGTAAATGCCCGCAATTTCCGCTGGGATATTGATTTCAACTGGGCAAAGAACAATTCCATTGTTGAAGACTTGCCCGGAGACGTAACAGAGCTGACCCTCAATACCAACTGGGGCCTGCGTCTGGTAGCCCGCGAAGGTGAGCAATACGGAGTTCTGGTAGGCCGCCGTGTAAAACGCGCTCCTGATGGCCAGATCATTGTAAATGAGGCTAATGGTAGCCCAATTATGGATGTAGATGAAACCGGCAACAGTAATAACTTTGTTCTTGGCTCCATCACCCCCGACTGGGTTGGCGGTATGCGCAATACTTTTACCTGGAAGAACTTCACACTTAGTGCATTGCTCGATATGCGCCAGGGCAGCGATATCTTCTCCATGACCTACATCTTTGGTCGCTACGCAGGTGTACTGGAAGAATCACTGGAAGGCCGCAATACCGTTGATGAAATTAAGAATGGTTACAACTTCGGTGGTGTATACGAGGTTAAAGACGTTGATGGCAATGTAATTGGATACGAGCCCAATCAGGTTAAACGCTCTGCTGAGGATTGGAACGCCGACATCTACAACCGTCGTCATGACCGTGGTGTTTTTGATGGCTCCTTTATCAAATTGCGTGAAGTAACCTTAGGCTACGATTTGCCAAAAACCTGGTTCAGGAATTCCTTCGTGAACGGCCTGCGCGTAGCGGTATACGGACGGAATCTGGCACTGTTGCACAGCAATATACCACACGTGGATCCTGAAACCGCATTTGATAACTCCAACGCTATGCAGGGCATCGAATTCGGCCAGTTGCCATCTGCCCGCACCTTCGGTCTGACCTTCGGCGCAAGCTTCTAATGATCACTCCATTCAAACAATCATTTTTATGAAAAATATCAAAATTTGGATGCTGGTCCTGTTGGTGAGCTTCTCCAGCGCTTGCACCAAGGACTTCGAAAGCATCAATACCAACCCAAATGCCCCTGAAGAAGTGCCACTGACCAACGTATTGATCTCCGGTATTTCACAGGGCGTGCGCCGTACACATGGCGCCAGCATGAACATGACCTATGCCGGCCTTTGGGCGCAGCATTACGCCAAGATTCAGTACATTGATGAAGACTGGTACGAATATCGCCCGGATGCTATAACCGGACACTGGGATGCTATGTACAGCGGCCCATTGGCCGACATGCAGGACATCCTGAACCGTGCGCCCAACCCAAGCAACATGCGCGCCGCTGCCATGACCATGAAGGCATACTACTTTGCCATCATGACCGATATGTGGGGCGAAATTCCGTATACAGAGGCACTGGATCCTCTGCGCACCTTTACGCCAACATACGACGACCAGGCGACCATTTATGCCAGCCTCATTCAGGAGCTGAAGGATGCTGCTGCCATGTACGACCCTGCCGGCGACGACCTCGGTGCGGGCGACCTGATCTACGGAGGCGATGTGACCTTGTGGAAAAAGTTTGCCAATTCCGTGCGCGCCCGCTTGCTTAACCGCGTGAAGGGTAAGGATGCTGCTTATGCTACCGAGTTGCAAACGCTGTTGAACAGCCCGGCTGATCTGATCGCCAGCAACGCTGAAAACGCTAAAATGGGATATGTGGATATTTCGGTGGACGGCTCCAATCCGATTTACAACAACAAGCACAACGATGGCCGTAACGACCACTGTGTGAGCAAAACGCTGGTAGACATCATGCTGGCCATTAACGACCCACGTTTGCCGGTTTATGCCGATGTAAACAATGCAGGTCAGTATGTTGGTCAGCCAAACGGCACCACCGAACCTAACCCGTTCTCTGCTATTTCCCAGATCGGTACGGCTTTCCGCGATGACCCGACGAATCCATCCAATCTGTTTACCTATGCGGAAGTGTTGTTCATCAAAGCAGAGGCTAACAACGACAAGCAGGCGTACCTGGATGCCATAGCTGCTTCCTGCGCCCAGTTTGGCGTAACGGCAGATGCAGCCTACCTGGCTGCTGCAGATGCGGCCTATACGGCAAATGCAGCAAAAGCATTGGGAACGCACAAGTGGCTGGCCCTCTTTGGCGATGGCTGCGAAGCTTTCTCTGAGTTCCGCCGCACGGGATATCCAACTGAGGTAGTGGAAGTGCCCCTCAGCGCATACCCTGGCCAGGGTGTACCGCTTCGTTTCCCGTATCCTACCAGCGAGACGGGCAACAACAAAGGCAACCTGGAAGCAGCCATTCAAAGCCAGAACATTGATGCTTCAGGCTTGTTTGGCGACAAGATGTGGTGGGCTCAGTAAGCCACCTGTATACTTAAAAATTCAGTGGCGGCTATCCTTGCAAAAGGGTAGCCGCTGTTTTTTTAGGGTAGGCAGGATAGCGGTTGTTTTGAGGAGGCAATGTTGCTTAGAAGCCATCTCCCATGACACAGCAAACACACCACTCGGCATTTTTTTGTACGAAAAAGCGTTACGATCTACATTTATTCGTACATAAAAATGTATCACCCCCTGATTACTACGTTACGACTCCATTGCCTGTCCGGCCAAGTTACCGGGCAGGCATATTTTTTTAACTCAACGAGTAATACCAAGCCCCCGCCTTCCTTGGACATTGGACATTCTGCGGTTGGATATTGGACATTCAAAAAAAAGCCTTGCACAGCGAACTGTACAAGGCTTGGAGTATTTTCAAAGTCAAAGGGCAAATTGTTAATAAGGCTACAGAATTTGGAAGAATGTTTTTTCCCATTTACTTTCGTAAATCACTTAATATTTAAACAGCTTTATTTTATGCAAAACACACTGCGAATTTTCGCCCTCCCCCCTCCTGTCATCCTCTAATTTTCACTCCATTTTCCGTTGGCTGCAAAAAGCCATCATCCTCCTAGTCTTTTCACTTTTGCCCGGATGGATATCAGCCCAGTTTATAACGGAATTTCAGCCCGGGCAAATTCAGTGGCCTTCCGGAGGTTACGCGCGCTTCCAGGCATTTCAATCCTCAGATTTGTTTTCTGATGTAAAAATTGTTTCGCTTCAGGATGTGCGAACTGCGCAGACCAACGGTTCAGTCACTTTTCAGTTACCGGGAAACTCTACCTCTATGACTGCTGAAGCTACGCTTATATCCGAAGACCCAAGCGGCGCATTTATGTGGTCTGGCAAATTAACCACATCTCCGGATCCGGGTTATGTTTCTTTCGTCATAAAAGACAGTCAAACAGCAGGTTTTATACAGATAGGAGCAGATTTTTACGAGATTTCGCCAATTAACAGTACCTACCAGCTATTAGCAAAACGGAACAATGCGCTCCGAAATGCCAATGGCTGTGGAACAAGCCCTGACTCACTTTCTAGCCCTCCGGAAGGACCGGATGATTGTGATTATTTCCCGGAATATAATACTTGCCCCGCCCTCATTACAGTGCTGCTGATTCTGACACCTGAGGCCGTTGATATTGTAAAAAACCTGTATGGGAGTGTGGATTTGTTTGCGTTGCTGGGCCAATCTTCAGTGAACACCGCTTTGTGGAATAGTGATATTCCCAACAAAGAAATCCGGGTGAAGTGGGTGGTAAAGGATGGATTTAGTTTTTCTTCTTTACCTGACCCACACCACTGGGATCTGAAAGCTTTACCACTCTTTTCCGAACCTGAACGCACCATTCAACAGGCCGACCAGGTTGTTTTTATCCCTCACATTGATTACCCCGATGTTGGAGGCGTTGCTAACCTTCCAGACCTGCCCGATCCAAATAGAGCATTTTCCATAGTAGAACCTGGATGGTTTTTGGGGGAATTTGCCTTGGCGCATGAGCTCGGCCACAATTGGGGCCTCCGACATAATTGGCCCATTGATATTGGCAATGACCCAACAAAGGTATGCGCACATGGTAAACGCTGGATCCCTTTAAACACTTTTCCACCCATTGACTGGTATCAGGAAATACCAACCTGGAGAACGCTAATGGCCACCCCAATTAAACTCGATGCCGATTACCCGTTTGATGTTAATGGTGTACAGGTTTTCGCCCATTTCACAAGCGATTACCCTATCCTTCACTACTCTAATCCGTCCGTTTCCTACAACGGAGAGCCAACCGGACGTGCACTAGGGAAAATTGCCGATAATGCCGATCATTTCCGTAAATATGGATGTGAAATCAATGATTATTATGAAACCAACGAGTTAGAGGTTTATGTTACGGTGTCTCCCTGTGCAGTACCCATTACGCTGACAGCTGACATCAACCCACCGGATGCCGGCTTGCCGGGCGTAGGCCCTTACACAGTTTACTGGTTCTGGAATACATCCGGAGTATTTGGCAACGGAGGATCGCAGCAACTACTTGGAACAGGAACCACTTTAAATCTTAATTCGCATCCTGCTTGTCCGGTATTTTGGATAAAATGCATAGTTGTATCCTCCGATAATGTAGCCATCAGCCGAATACAAAAAGTCACCTTAGGGAATTGTGATTGTATTTTTGAAGAAATACCGGGGCACCAAAGGGAAGACCATTGGGAATCCTCTAGTTTTGAAAGCGTTAAAATATACCCTAACCCTGTGTTGCATGATTATCTGCTGATCGAAGGTGTTAGTAGTGAATACACAGAAATACCCTGGAAGATTTTGGACGCTCAAGGCAGGCTTTGCCTGGAGGGCCAAACCTATGTCATCAGCAGCAGCCCTTTCAGTATTCCCATCCATGATTTGAACAACGGCCTATACCTTCTTTCCATACCTTCATCGGGCGGAAAGACGGAAAGCCATAAATTCGTCATCGCAAAAAACGAATAACCATGAAATACACCATATTTCCGTTAGTGCTGCTTGGGTTACTTATAGGTTGTACGAAAGAAAAACCTGTAGACCCTACAGACCCTACTCCGCCGGTAGACACCACTACTCATATCATTGAATTGGGAAAAGGAAGTGTCCTCAGAAATGGGATGGAGTGGAAAGCCGATTTTTTAGCAAAGTATTATGTAACGGATAAACACCGATTTTACATCACAGCCAGGCTAAAAGAAAGCGGCTTTGACCACGCTTTTACTATTGCTGACATCGTAACCTCTCACGGATTCCAAGTGTTTGAACCTTCAACCTATTGGAATGGGAATAACAAAATTCCTGAGGTAAGCTATTTTGTTTCGTTAGACTTAGATCAACTAATAAACTCCTACGACATTGACTCCACCCGCACTAACCAATTCATCGAATTACTGCGTTACGACTCCATCCACCATATCGTGGAAGGCCGTTTTCAAACTTTTTTAGAGGGACCCAATACCTGGTGGTTTCTGCCTGACAGTATGACCATGACGGAGGGGAAATTTCATTTGAAAATACAGTAGTCTTTAAAAAGAAGCGCCTGTCCGGCCAAGCCGGGCAGGCGTATTTTTTTTGCTCAACGAGTAATACCAAGCCCCCGCCTTCCTTGGACATTGGACATTCTGCGGTTGGATATTGGACATTAAAAAAGCCTTGCACAGCGAACTGTACAAGGCTTAACAAATTT
>JADZFI010000073.1 GCA_020850025.1 Saprospiraceae bacterium | reverse complement strand
TGCATCCTGATTTGAAACAGGCAGGTCAGCCTAAAAAAATGAACTTCTCGGCGTCGCAAAAAGCAGATCTGATCGCGTTTTTGCATACGCTGACGGACGATCGGTTGTTGGAGGACAAAAAATTTTCCAATCCATTTAAACAGTAAACTCAAACACTTCAACCAAACACTGCCCGAAAGCCATTTTTATAGTGCGCTTTCGGGCGGTTTTTTTATTGATCCATTATGCGACGGTTATTTTTGGGCGCTGCAACCCTTGCAGTGTTGTTAAGCAGTTGCGTTCAATATCATTACTCCCCGAATTTTGTGCCTACTCCTCAAATTACACAGAAAGGAGAGGCAACGGTACAAGCTGCCGTTACTGGAGGGCCAACCTCTTTGGGGGGCGATTTCCAGGCAGCCTGGAGTCCGGTAAAGAACATGACCATAATGGCGAATTATTACCGCCGTCAGGCCAGGTTTGAGGACTATGATTTTATTGGAGGTACGAATTACCAAAACAGAACAACCGGGTTTCTTATGGAGGGCGCGATAGGCGGTTATTTGCCTTTTTCCTTTGGCATGGGCGCATTGTATGCGGGAGGCGGCTACGGGCGTTCCAGAAATGATTATGGTTTGGGCAGGATTGCCGAGCTTACTTTAAGTCGCCTTTTCATACAGCCTACGTTCACGTATAAAAACGACTGGTTCAGAATTGGTATGGGCATGAGGGTGGTTATGTTGTCTTTTCCGAAGGGCGAGATAGATTATCGGATTGATACGGATGATATTTTTGTCATTCAACGCCTGGAGCGTCAGTCGCCTTTCATTTTTCCTGAGTTGGGAGGAAATATCGGGATACATTTCAAGCCGGTAACCATATCAGGCCATTTGGTTCTGGTGCCTTCACAGCGGGCACTTGAATATGGATTTGACTCTTCCAATATTGGTATCAGTCTGGGGCTGGATCTTCACGAGTTGGGGAATAAAAAGACAGAAAAAGGGAAGAAGCGCAAATCAAAAAAGTGAGATTTTCCGTCTTATGAATAAAGCATTGGGTTTGGCCTTTTTCCTGTTGGTTGGCGGCATGCCACTATCCAGCCAGAATTTCAATTATGCACCTAATACGCTGAATATCCCAATGATACGGAAGCGTGGGGACCTTGTGTTGGGGGTAGGCTGGGGGCATGCCACCAGTTCACTGGAAGTGCAGTCGGTATATTCGCCATTCAAGCGTGTGATGATAGCAGCCAACTATTTTGGCGCAAGAAAAGGCGATGTGCGAAGGCAACAGAAAGAGGGCACGGATTATTACCTGGGAGAGCTCGGAATAGGTGTTTATGAGTCCAATAAGCATACAACCATCAGCCTGATGGCTGGCCTGGGCGCCGGGCGCATTTTCAGTAACTATAGCTTGAATAACAGTGCTGAATTGAATTTGCAGCGTTGGTTTGTACAACCCGGCATAGCTTACAGGAGTGAGTTTTTTCAGGCTGCGGCAGGGCTACGATTTTCCCGACTGAACTACTCCCAGGGTAACATCTCGTTTTCCATAAATCCGAATGATTTGGCTTATATCCGGAATATTGAAGCGAAAAATCCGATTGTCGTGCCAGAGCTTGGTGTTCAGGCCGGAATCATTTACGAGCGCATGTATCTTGGTCTGGCCATCTCTTCCATCGTTTTGAATACCAGTTTATGGGATTTTTCCAGATTGAATGCGGCTTTGGTGCTGAATACTACTTTTCATATAAGGCGGAAAGGAGACACAAAGGCACAAGGTCGCTAAGGCGCGAAGGGGAGTGCGCGTAGCGCACTTTAAAGGTCTTTGAGCCTTTGTGCCTTCGTGTCTTCGTTGTGTTTATGCCTTATCACCCTATCTCTTCGACCTGTTTCCGGCCATGAATCCCCAGCCGCTGGACCCGAGCAGGAACCCGAAATCGTACCAGCCTCCGTTGTTATTTACGGCATAGATTGCCACATTGTCGTCCAGCAAGCTTGCAATGAAGCTGATGGGAGTGATGAAGCCGTGCAACAATCCTCGCAGGAAACCGTACTGCGTTCCGCGCAGGCATTCCTGTACGGGCTCCTGATCGGCGCAAGAAACAAAGAGCAGGCTTGCAAGGAGCATGGCAGAAAGGAGCAGGAGGGATTTTCGGTTATTCATAAGTTAAGAATTTATAGATGTTAGGAGGTGTGGAGTTTTTTTTACCGCCGAGGCGCTGAGTCGCGGAGGGGTAGTAGAAACGTATAAATAAGCGCCACTCTGCGCCTCTGTGCCTCCGCGGTAAAATAACTCACCCCTCACCCTCAAAATACGCCTTTACCTTCCCAGCCGCCGCTTTCCCGATCAGTTTTTCCACTTCTGCATGTTCGGCTGCGCGCACGCGGGCGAGTGAACCGAAGGTCTGAAGCAGTTTTTCAGACGTTTTTGCGCCGATGCCGGGGATATCTGTCAGTTCGGTTTTGATAAAATTCTTGCTGCGCTGATTGCGGTGGAAGGTGAGTCCGAAACGGTGCGCCTCATCCCGGGCCTGCTGTATCAACTTCAGAGATTCTGATTTCTTATTGATGTGTGCCGGTACCGGGTCGTCTGGGAAGTAGATTTCCTCGAGTCGCTTTGCAATTCCGATTACGGTCATTTGGCCTTCCAGTCCCAGTGCGCGGATACTTTTCATGGCTGCGCTGAGCTGGCCCTTCCCACCGTCAATAATGACCAGTTGAGGAAGCCCGGCGTCCTCCTCCACCAGTCGTTTATAACGCCTGTACACCACCTCTTCCATGCTGGCGAAGTCGTTGGGGCCTTCCACGGTTTTGATATTGAAGTGCCGGTAGTCTTTCTTGGCGGGTTTGGCATTTTTGAACACCACGCAACTCGACACAGGGTTAGTACCGTGCAGGTTGGAGTTGTCGAAACATTCGAGCCAAAGCGGAACGGCTTCCATGTGCAGATCGGCTTGCAGTGTACGGAGGATGCGTTCTGCACTTGTCTGGCGCCCGGTGGCGTTGGCTGCCTGTTTTTTCTTTTGGAGAAGATGGTACTGTACGTTTGTCTCCGACAGTTCCAGCAGTTTCTTTTTGTCGCCAATTTTGGGAACGGTGATAAGTAGGTCCTTTTCAGGCAAGATAACCTCGAAAGGCACAATGATTTCCGGGGTGTTGCTTTGGAACCGCTCGCGCAGGTTTTGAATGGCGTATACCAGAAGCGTTTCCCGGTCTTCGTCGAGATTTTTGGTGAGGGTAAGGGTGTAGGTGTGTATCACGGCGCCGTTCGCCACTTTGAGGTAGTTGACGAAGGCTTCCTTTTCATCGTCGGCAATGGCAAAGACATCTACATCCCGGATATTGGGGTTAACCACTGTGCTTTTCCCCTGATAGTCTTCGAAAAGTGACAGTTTTTCCTTGGTTTGCTGTGCCTGTTCGAATTGCATGTTTTCGGCATAGCGCAGCATTTCCTCTTTGAGATGATTTTTTACGGCGGAAAAATTACCTTTCAGGATGTTTTTAATCTGTTCAATTTTTCGGTTGTAGGATTCTTCAGTTTCCAGGGCAATGCAGGGCGCCGCGCAGTTCTTGATGTGATATTCCAGGCAGGGTTTGAATTTGTTTTTCCGGATGTTTTCTTCCGACAGATTAAGTTGGCAGGTGCGGAGTTGGAAGAGTTTGCGGATGAGTTCGGCTATTTGTTCCACCTTGAATTTTTGCAGGTATGGGCCGAAGTAGGTGGAGCCGTCTTTAAAGGTTTTGCGGGTGAGAAAAACACGCGGGAACCTTTCTTTTTTAATACAAATGTAGATGAGCGGCGACTTCTCATCTTTGAGCATCACATTGTATTTGGGCTGGTGTTTTTTGATCAGGGTATTTTCCAGCAACAGGGCATCATGCTCGGTCTCCACGATGGTAAATTCGATGTGATGCGCATGTCGTACCAGCACCTTGGTTTTGGCCAACTGGTGCTTTTTATCACCGAAGTAGGAAGAAAGCCTGTTCCGAAGGTTCTTGGCTTTGCCCACATA